>NZ_JBLYNV010000061.1:0-33069 GCF_049310165.1 Endozoicomonas sp. ALE010
TTAGTCGAAGAATTGTGCGGGCATGATTTTTTTACCTCTTCTGTATCTCTCGTGGCTGTAGTGCTTCAGGATTCATCGGGAATTACTGCTCCCCTGGCTTCATTTGAGGCAGTTTTGTTACAGGGGCCAGCAACCTGCTCAATTCTTAAAGGCCGACCATTATTCATGGTAATACTGATAGTGAGGCATTCAGGCGCTTCCATATGATAGATATAGTGAGTGCCTGCTTGTACATTTCGGACATAAGAGCCGACGCAGTGTTTCATTTTTATGCCTTCTTCCCGTAGTGCTTCAAAAGTCAGAATCGGTTTAATCCATTCAGTACCCGGGTGTGGTGGTAACGGAAACGGGAGCGGATTATCCTGTTCATCGAGAAGGATAAACCTCTGGTCGATGCCATGACGGTTACGTCTTGCCATTTCCCGATCATGGATTCGATTAAGCTCTGCCTCAGAGTTGCAGTTGGCCAATTCTCTATTCAGGGCAAGATCCATGCGCAGGCAATCCTGAATGATATTTATCAATCGAGCCCTTGCCCAGCGGCAGCCCATGCTTGCCAATAGTTCAAGCAGGCGTGAGTGAATCAGCTCCGGCATGGCGATCATCACATCAATATGCTCCTGCCGGATAACTGGCAGATGTCGTAGTTTAACCAGGTAGGCTGGCGTTGTGATAATAGACAGAAGTTTACTGGCGAAATATCGCTGGATGGATTCAATCTGAATTTTTTTCACCAGACGGTTCAGGGATTTGCTATTTGACATGCCCATGGCGGCAAGAATCTGATGCTGCTTCATGGCCAGCATTTTTCGGGCCGTGGACTCGTCAAGCTTATGGTTGATACAGAAATCAACCCAGTACCACAGAAGCACCGGGTTGCTGAAAAACAGATCCCGAGCTTCCTGCCATTGGGCTACCAGTTTCAGCACAAAAAATTTATGGGCACCAAAAAAATCAATGTTGCGCTGGACTTCTTCGGGGATGGTATTCAGCCAGTACTGAATATCCTCACAGTGCGCCATGGAAGAGAGGTCAAAAGCGATGGAGCTATGAAATTCCGGCTGTTCCACCTCATGATCAATAATGGAAACCCAGTCCAGCTTTTTCTGCCAGCCACCCACCACTATTTTGCAGGGATAATTCAGGTAAGGTAAACAGTCGATGGTAAGGCTGTGATGGGAGTCGCACCAGGTGAATTCTTTTTCTTCAGGGAGTGAAAGGGCGGTATTTTGCATAGACGCGTTATAGTCCTTTTAAGTGCTTTTCCATTGAGTTCATGGACTCTCTATAAATCATATCTTCCAGAAGATTTTAGGTATTCTACTCTATAATGTCTGACGGCTAAGTCGTAATCAGATATCGTTATATGCTGTCTGAGCGTGATTAAGCTTGAGAGCAAATGGTAAAGTTGTTGCCTTCTATGAATTGATCCCATTTTTTCTGATAGATTCTAGGCTTCATCAGAAACGCCTCATCAGTATGGACCTCCTTTTCAGATACTCCAATCCCGTGTCCAGTGGAAATACCTCCATGCTCTGTAAGGATACATCGGTTGTGGAATACATCCCCATTTGGAGTTTCTTCCAGCTCATAGACCTTCACATCAAGAGACATGCCAGTCTCAATGCCCTCAAGAATCGCCTTCTTTACGAAAGAGGCGTTTGGAGATTTGGTATGTTGCTTATAAAAAAGTTGAACGTACGGAAGCCTGCTGCTGACTCTATGAATAGACATGTTGTTTATTAAGTAGGTGACAAGGTCGGTTGCTTCATCAGTCCAACCATAAGGATCAATAATTACTACTTGTTTTGTCGATAGCCTAAGCATGTTATAAACGGCTTCAGAAAATCCTTTTTTTGTTCTGATGATATCTTTCTGAACTTCATGGTTCCAGGGGCTGTCAGCGTCGTACATACTATCTGGTGTCAAGCTGTGGTCAACGCCAAGTGATTGTTTAGAAAGAATAATGTTGAAGGGAATTCGGCTGTTTTCTATTAATACCTGATGCTCCCATTCATCGTCATTGATTGCGGTATTCTCTCTAACTACCAATGTCTCTAACAGTTTTTCAACCATTACGACATAGCGTTGACTTTGTAAAGACTGGCTATCTGCGGGGCCATTTCTCAAAAAATAGCTTCGAAGTTTACTCGAACGGGTCTTTGGAAAGCAGCTGACAACTCTGGGGCTTCCCAAGCCATATTCTCTCAGAAACTCTGTGTAATCTCGCTTGGTTAATGCCCAATAAGAGAGTAGAGATGGGGCAATAGCATATTCATGAAGCATTACATCAACTCCTCTCTACGTTCAGCAAAGAACCCCTGAGGCCAGCGGTCAATAAATTCCCCATCCTCATCAATGCGTATGTGCTTAACTTTAACGCCATTTTCTGAGGGATCCAGATAAATAACCGATACATCATTCGGGTTAACACGCTGGTACTCTAATGGAAGCTCCTGTTCTGATGTCTCTCTTATTCGTCGTAACAACCTCAAAATAAGGTGCTCACTATGCGTCTCAACGAGAAATGAATGCTTGTGCCTGTTGGAGAGAAAAACATCGGCGAGTTGGACCTGGAACCTCGGGTGAATATGTAACTCAGGTTGCTCAACGCTGACTAAACCAATATGGTCATGATTGGCAGCAACAACGATTGGAAGAACCTGGGATATACCGGTACCAAGCTGATTTGCTGAGAGCAAAATATCAGAACGCAACTCCTTGAAGAAGATGCTGCGTTTGTTAAGCAGTTCAGAAAATTGACTATTACTATCCAGTCCTGCTGCTTCAGCAATGGACTGATTCATCACCTCATAGCCAGTATCCAGCTTATCCGGAGAGGCAAACCAGTTGCTGGTCTCACGAAGTAGTCTTGCCGCTTCCTTATTACTGTCAGGGTTTTTATAGAGCAAATCCCATGCAGCTGCTCCGTCCACCCAATCAGTTTGTTCTGGATGGGGATTAGGCACGTAGTCATTGTCTGGCACCAAACGAAGAGGTCCAATTTGTATACTCTTTTCAAGGTATTCCAGAAGCTTGTCCAGGGGCAGGACGAATGCTTGGCTTAAGACCTGCCGAATAACCAGAAAATTAAAGTGCTCTTCAATATCATCAATATCCTGCCCATTAAGGTTGGTGAGCATCGGGTAACCCATGTAGGGGATAGCCCCATTTCTGCAGGCCACACTAATCGGACCAATACGACTCGGAACATGAAGACCTTCATCCTCTTCATCTGCTTTTGTTGTTTTTGCAAACTGAGAGGGGTTGAGACTATCTAAGACATATTCAAACTCAGTATGATACTGGTCAGCCTCAAGTGGCTCCCTTTCATCCTCTTCACCGTATTCTGATTCGAGCCAGTCATCTGTGTTGTAGGGGATAAGCAATGGGTGAAGTGTGTTCAGAGCCTGAATCGCAGTGTTCTTTTGGTCTTCAGATGAAGAAATGCAGCCAATATAAGCATCATTTATCCATACTCGGTAAAACTTGACAAACGCTTTCTGATAACGCTGTGACCAGGCTATTTCAAACTCAACGGCACCAGTATCTATACTGCCTCCGAAGTCTTCCATTAACAGATATGAACTCTGAATATGGTTGGACATATCAAAAACATCAGCACCGTAGTGTACAAAAGGTGTTTTACCAGGTTCAAAGTCAAGCTTTATTTTGATGTTTTTCTTCAGATCCTGACCGTGAACCAATGCTCGGAATCCACCAATGGTTTTGCTGCCCAACGCATCCAGCTTCTGTGGGTCACAATGTCCCTTTGCCAGAATTTGCTGTACATAGGCCAGTGCCATCAGGATGGAGCTTTTGCCAACGCTATTAGGTCCAAAAAGCAAGGTCACCGGAGCTAGATGAATAGTCTGGGTCTCTTTGAAAGAGCGAAAGTTTGTCAGTGCTATCTTTGTCAGTTTCATTGCTGATTTTCCTATTCTGATCCAACCACTTCCAGGTCCGCCATTGTGGTTTTCTTAATATACAGTGCTGTACTGCCCAAGAGCTTAAGGCCCTCCTCGGTAATCGATCTCCGGCTTAACCCCGGCTGCACAATGACCACATGGAATTTTAAAGATGTTGTTCTGGCACGGTCGCGAATGGCTGCCAGATCACGAATTTCTCCTTTGAGGAACCGGGAGTACTGCGGTTGCCAGTGCGCCTCACGCTTTTTTATATGATGATATAGAGATTGCAGGTTGAGATGCTTCCAGCGAATACAACGTTGTGCCTGCCCGCAAACCTCGTAAAGATCTTTGAGTCTCGCACCAGGATCATTGGCACTTGAGTATTTTGCATGAATCAGAGTCAAAAGAATTTCGTTATCCAGTGCTTTCAATGCCACCAGATCGGCCGACTCCCCCGAGCCATCGTCATTTATAATAACATCGTAGTCTGAAAGGATATGATCAAAGTAACGCCATTGAATTGAGTCCCTTTTTCTCTGCTTACCCATGGACTCTTTACGGATATCTGTTCCATCCCAGTCCATGGTCGAGATATTTTCTGCTGAATATAGGCCAGCATTTTCACCTACATGTACGATACGATCATTATAGGAAAATGCACTGTCGGTGTAATAAATCATGATGGGGTCGGACATCATGAAATCTGATAGCGGCTCAGATACAGAACTCCCTTTTTTGATGGAAATTCCGTCACCTTCGACCAGTTGATAGTCAAAACCACGGGAGTTAATGTTTTCATCAATCACCAGTTTATAGACCGAACGCTTCTCCTCGCTGGAGAAAACCAATCGAACGCTGCCGTCTGCTTCCTTGCCGTCAGTTTCCAGATCTATCATATAAAAGGGGGCGGAATGATCGGCAAAGAAAAACTCAATTTTATCTTCGTATGTAGTTAACAGTTGTTCGCCCCATTGAGCAGATATCGGGTGGCCGGAGTATGGAGCCTTAAGTGCTTCAGGTCTCAGAAAGTGCCGGGTGATATTCTGTTCGTCAGTGTGTTCAGCAATGATTTTGTCCCAGACATCTTTTACCCATCTACACCAGTCGGCAATGGAGCCACCTTTCTGTGGTGACCAGACTTTGCCTTTGCGCTGAGAGCATCCCCAGATAACCCGGTTACCGTTTTCATAACCCAAAGCTGCAATATTACTCAAACTGGATTGCGAGGCTTCGATTAATGAAAGACCATCGGTGACGTTGGAGCCGAAGTATTGAGTAAAACTGATTGAGCCAATTTGGGCCGCGCCCAGGTTTCTGGCCAATGGGTATTCGATACCATTGAAGACGTTGAAAATTTGTTCACCATTTACGAGTCGACAATGGCCTTCACACAGCGACTCTGCCATTTTTTCAACCCTAAACAGCTTATAATCATTGGAAAATACAAATAGTGCCTGTCGATCTTGATCCCAGTGGGCAATCAGAAGTTTATAATTAGTGTCTTTTAACTCTTTGAAAGAGCCCCACTTGACCGGCGCTGCCTGTATGGCAAGAATCACCAGCAGCTTCTTCTCCTCGGAAATGGCATGCCAGTACTGCTCAAGTTTGGGCAGGTGTTCTGTAAACAGCTCAGGCTTCCATTGTTCACAGTGGGTATGAAAGAACATAGAGGTAAAGGAGGGCTCCAGGTTCCACAGGGAAATCTGGTTATGAAGATCTCCTTTATGCTTCAGTGATTCAACAACTTCTTGCAGTATCACTTCCCGTTCAATTCGTCTTTCCGATAAGCGGCGCAGTACACTATCCCAGTCAGCGCCTATGGCATAAAGGTTTTGAAGGTCACCCTCCACGGCCGGATCGGCAACATTCATAACCACACTGGCATGACGAATTGACTGATTATGGCTGGTACGAGTAAATCGGCCAATAAACTGCAGTGTGATTGCAAGGCTTTTATGATGATCGTGCAGAGCAGCAATTTTCAGGTTAGGCAGGTCATAACCTTCACCAAGCATATCCACACAGATCACAATTCGGGCATGGCGAGATAGCAGATTGTCGAGCCGTTTGGAGACCTCTGTTTTTCCATAGTCAGAGTGGATAACGATGGGGTTAAACTCAGGAGCTATCTCCTGGTATAGAGCCTGTAATGACTCCGCTCTTGCTTTTTTGGCAGTGCGAGCCATCATCAGGTGATCAAGGTTCTGGCTGATATCTTCCCGTAACCGATTAACGGCGATTTCTGCGATTTTCCTGTCGATACGTTCTTCGTAATACTCTTCAACAGGGATAAGTTCTACATGGGTAAAGTAGCCAGCACGTTGGGCTTCTCCCATGGTGTAACTATAAATAATTCGCCCGCCCAGGGCTTGCCTGTCATTCCGAAAAGGGGTGGCCGTGAACTGAATAACCCGCTTACCGTCAAAACGGTCACGGATATCCCGCCAGGATTTTGCAGAAATATGGTGGGCTTCATCGACAAAAAGGTGAGAACACCGCTGGCAGAGCTGGTCAACGGCATCCGGATCACTGGCTGAGAAAACATTGGGAAGCGCAATAATTACATTGGCACTGTCTGCCAGTTGGTGGGCATGTTCAATGCTCCTTATGCCTGATTCTATAATCGCAACAGAAGGTAGCTGAATATTACCGGGAATAACTCCCATTTCAGGCAGAAATCCCAGAGAAAAAAACTTACGGGCTGTCTGGTGGCGCAATGATTTGGAAGGGACGATAACCAGAACCTTTTCACAGCGCTGATAGACCAAAGTAGCCAGCATGGTTTCTGTTTTACCGGTTCCGGTTGGCAAAACAATGGTTGCAGGTTCAAGTTGACGATCGGTTGCAGACCAGGCAGAGATGGCATGGAGGGCGCCTAACTGAGGTCTGCGTAACCCCATTTCATGGTGTTCCTGATTTTCCTCTTTGAACTGAAACTGACCTCGCCAGGATTGGCGTATATCATCAGGGTTAGAAGCCACTTCACGATCCGGGAAGTGTTCCCATACCAGTTGGGTATCTTCTGTTAAGTCTTCAAGGTTAAAAGGCCGCTTTGCTTTGAGAACTGCAACACCTTCGGGACAGCGCCCCTTGAGTTTCGGGTTTTTCAGGTATAACTGATTCAGAGTCCCGGCAAGCTGGCTGGTAAGTTTGAAGTAGCCTGGGTACTCAGAAACCTGAACCTGAACAGTCAGGGAGACTTGTCGCACAAGCTGCTGTACAACAGCGTTATCACCAATTTTTTGCTTAGGTGAAAATTTTGCGGGGAGCATGATTGTGACTTGTAATGGCGCAAACAAATCCATTTGTGGTTAATGTCCTAACTTACAGCTGGCCGGAAAAGGCTTTTTGGCTTAGTGATTTAAAGAGTTCATCAATTTGATCAGAGCTGCTATTCATTTGACCTAATCTGTTAAGAATGGTCAGCTCAATCTCCTGATACTTTACTTGTTCCTCAATGGGAGGAATCAGGATTTTTATATCCTGCATCTCTTGGGCATTGATATTTGCCATACCCACAATGCTCTTGCACATGTTCATCAATGTGCGTTTGCCATGTTTGGAGTTCAGGTATGCGGAAATGTAGTAGGGGTTGCCCTTTTCATTGACGCGTGCACGAATCAAATAGCCTGCCAGAGCCATTGGGTAGTCAAAAGAGTAAACAGCAGTCTTGCCCACTAACTCGCGTGAGTTGGTGCGGTTGAACACTAGATCTCCTTTATGAGCAAGGTACTTTGGCTGTTCTTTTTCAGACAAGTCTACATATTTAAGATCATCAAGATTCCACCGACCTTGATAAGTGATATTGCCCATTCTGAGAACGGGGTATTCGCCTTCTGTCTCTGAAGCTTTGGCTGAGGTTCCGTACTTGGCCTCCTCTAGCAGATCCCGGATAGAGCCGACTGGGTAGCTCTTAGGATTGCTTATAGGGTCACCAAACATCTTCAAAAACACTGCTCGAAGGAAGTCATCAGCAAGGTTAATCGCTTTCTGGCGCTTGCGGCGAACTTCATCGGCCTCATCGAGGATGGCGGCGATGCGTTTTTGCTCGTCTATGTGCGGGAGAGGAACTTCTAAATGACGAAGAACATCTAAGGTGATGCCCTTAACAGTGGCCCCCTTACCTTGCTCTTCAAGATATTTTGCTTTTGACTCTAAAAAACGCAACAAATACGGTTTGAATATTACGGTTTCGTCCTTAGCAATCAGAGCTTTGAGGTCTTGGTTGATTGCCATGTCAACAATGTTTAATGCGACTTTTCCAAGCGCCATTCGAGTAGGGATAATGATGTTTCCAGCTGGTATTACATTGGTCGCAGACTTGGATACACCAAGCTCTGTAATATAATCAGCAGTAACTTCCAATCTGGTGGTTTTGAAATCCTTGACCGAGGCCCAGGGTATATCCCCTCCCCAATACCCAGGGTTGCTTTTGCTGGGTGTTCCGCCGCCAATGATATCAACTAAATTTCCCAGTAAGGCACTCACAGCATGCCCTCCAGCTTTTTCAGGTCAGCCAAAATTTCTCCTTCCAGAGAAATTAAGGCTTTCAAAATATCTTCAGGTTCATCGTACTTCTGCTCTTCATAAACCTCTTTCTTGTAACGATTAATGGAGAGGTCATAGCGGTTATCGATAATATCTGCTGCGTCAACCACAAAAGCCTTTTTAGTCTTATCGCCAAAGACCCGATTGATATCCTCAGCAGAAGCATTAGCTTCCAGTAGCTTGCGGTATTCCTTCCATTGAGCAATAGCATCCGGCAGGTCATTGCTGTCTTCACCCTTCAACTCATTCCGTTTATCGTCCAGAGAATAACCATCCGCTTTCAGGTCATAGAACCAGACGCGCTCGGTTGAGCCACCCTTGGTAAATATCAGAATGGCGGTAGAGACGCCGGCATAGGGCTTAAAGACACCGGATGGCAGACTAACAATCCCTTCCAGCTGATTATTCTGAATCAGCCCCTGGCGCAGCTGCTGGTGGGCCTTACTGGAGCCAAAAAGCACACCGTCGGGCACAATCACAGCGGCACGGCCACCCAGCTTCAGAGCCCGCAGAATATGGGCAACAAACAGCAGCTCGGTCTTTTTGGTTTTCACCATACCCAGTACATCCGGGTTAGTATTACTTTCATCCAGGCTGCCCTTGAATGGTGGATTGGCGAGAATCACATCAAAGAAGTTCTCTTCCTGTTGAGGAAAGCTCTCCTTAATGGATTTGCTCAGGCTGTCCTGGTAGAGAATATTGGCACCATTCACGCCATGCAGAGCCATGTTCATGCTGGAAACACGCAGCATGGTGGTATCAAAGTCAAAGCCCCAGAACATCTGGCTGTTGATATGGGCGCGGAAGGGTTCCAACATATCACCAGAGAAATGCCAGTTGCCTTCCTCATCCTGCCAGCGACCACCTTCTTCTTCAGAACTTGAATGTTCCTGATTCAGGTATTCCATGGTTCGGGCAAGGAATCCAGCCGTACCACAGGCCGGGTCACAAACGGTTTCTGTTGGCTGAGGATCCACCATTTTGATCATGGCATCGATAATATGTCGCGGAGTTCGAAACTGCCCATTGATGCCAGCTGTGGTCAGCTTGCTGAGGAGATATTCGTAGATATCGCCTTTTACATCACTTTGAGTCAGGGGCAGTTTATCAACCATGGCCACTGCACTGACCAGTACGGATTCGTTCTTGATTTCAAGGTCTGCATCTTCCATGTACTCGGCAATATGCCCAAAACCGGTCTCACCGTCTTTACCCAGCTCGCTGAAAAAAGGGTAAACCTTGCCTTTCAGGTGTTTGTGTAAGTCTCTTCCAGAGAGGTTCTTGAAGTTCTTCCAGCGCAGAAGTTGTCCTTGCGGGGAAAGTGGAAATAGCAAGGGGAAGTCTTTGCCAGTTCGGGCAGCCTTTCGCTCGGCCACATCTTCCTGCATATCGAGCATGCGGGCAAAGATCAGGTAACTGATCTGCTCAATGACCGTTAATGGGTTGGTGATACCTCCAGTCCAGAACTTGGACCAGAGTATGTCGATATCGTTACGGATACTTTTGATTAGCATGCAGTCTTTCTTCGTTAAGTGGTCTGAGTGGGGTCAGATTGTATAAAAGGTTTCAACACAGAGATTAAGGTGCCCACATCGTCTGGTTTAAAGACCCCATCAATACCTTCATGGGATACCGTGGTAAATGGAGCGTCATAGAGTTTGTCTACAACAATACTGCCGTGCTGGGCAATGTAATTTTTCAACAGGTTCATAAAGCGAACCTGCTTTGCTGTGAGTTCCGGGTGATCATGGAGAAAGCTCTTGAAGTGCTCTTCTATGGCTTTTGGATCCAGCCCGATCAGTTCACGAATGGTTATCTGTAGTTTATCAGCGGTGCGACCATAAAACTCGTTCAGTACTTGCGGGTCAACTCCGGGATGACTGGTCAGTATGGTTGAGGTGAGGGTTTTCAGCTCACCTTCGGCAATGGTCTCACCTCGATGTATTTTCTGTAACGTCGGGTTCGCGGAGATCATATCGTCGAGAATGGCTTTTAAACGTCGACGGTACATCATGGCTTCATTGGCGCCAGTCACCTTGTATTCTCTGGTTTCTTCTCTGACGCTACCATCCCTGGTACTGGTTGATGGCTTGGAATAGAGGCCACCACCGCCACCGGACTGACGGTATTTCATAATCCCGCGTAACTCCCGGCGAGCGTTCTCAAGTTTATCGATACTCGGTGCCTGCCAGAACTGAGCGCTACGTACCTCGGCAATCACGCTATCCTTCTGGCGAACCGCCTGAATATTTACCGCTAATGTATCCAGCTCTGCCAGCAATTGATCTCGTCCATCTTCAAAACAGCTGGCTTGATCAACAAGACAGCGTTCAATAGTAGCGATCAGCTTGTCCAGCTGAATGGCAAATTTATCCCGCAGGGGGCGTGATGCCATCAGGGGCGCAATGGTATCTGCGAGGATATGTTGTGTTCTGGCATCCAGTTTTTGTAGCAGGTCAGTCTGCTGCAGCTGGTGGACCAGGCGCAGTTCACGTCGGACGGCGATACTGTCATCCGGAAGATCGTTAATATCGGCTCGCAGTAACTCAATAGCTGTATCAAAAGCTGCAACATGATTTTTCTTCAGTGCCTGCTGAGCCAGTTCCAGCCGGGCCTCAAAGGTTGTTTGAAGCAATGACTTTCCGCCCGTATCCTGTGGCTCTTTGTATACCTGATCAAAGAATTCAAAATTGCCATAATGATCGAAAATAAGAAATTCGGTTTTGTGCTTATCCGGGCCAAACAGGTTGGGACGCAATCGAGTGCCTCGACCGATCATCTGCCAGAATTTAACCCAGGATTTGACGGGTTTGGCAAAGACCAGGTTAACAATTTCCGGTACGTCGATGCCGGTGTCCAGCATATCGACGGAGATGGCAATGCGAAAATCATTGTCCGGTTTTTTGAACTCTTTAATCAGGCTGTCAACATGGGGGATTTTGTTATGGATCACCTTGCAGACTTTGCTTCCATATTGGGGGTAGAGTTCACAAAATAACTCCTCCAGGTGTTCTGCATGATCCTGGCGCTGGGCAAAAATAATGGTTTTACCCACCAGTGAACCGGTTTCGTCTTTGATACCGTTATCAATCAGGTTTTCCAGAATGATGCGGTCGGTATCTTTGCTGAAGATTTTTCGCCCGATATCTTTGCCGGCAATCCGGGTGTTTTTCGCTTCTTCTTCGCCCAGGTCTTCTTCCAGTTGCCGTTTCTGCTCGTCAGTAAGATCATTGTAATGAATGCCTTCGCGCAGGAACTCGGTGGTCAAATCTTTTGCCCGAAAAGGTACCAGGTAGGGTGGTTCATTCTCGATGGCCGCATCCAGGCCAAATTCAAAGGTGGGGTCAGTTTGATCACAGCCAAACATGGTAAAGGTGTCACGGCTGACAAACTTTACCGGGGTCGCTGTCAGGCCAACCTGCAGGGCATCAAAATAATCGAACAGGTCCCGGTATTTGTTGTAAATACTCCGATGGGATTCGTCGGCAATGATCAGGTCATAGAATCCGACATCCAGCTGGGCAAACCGATTCATCATGCCAGGATATGTGGCGATATGAATACGAGTTGACTGGTCGATCTTGTTGGTTTCCCCAATAATACATCGAGGTTCAGAGGGCAGATTTTGTTTAAACGCCTCGTCAGCCTGGGTTCTCAGTTCTTTTCGATCACAGAGAAAAAGCGTGCGCTTGGCCCATCCTGCGCGAATGAGTAACTCGGCCAGAGCAATGGCAACCCGGGTTTTTCCAGTGCCGGTTGCCTGAATGATTAACGCCTTACGACGTTGGTTTTGGAAGTGCTCGGCAACGGTTTTGATGGCTTCTATCTGGTAAGGGCGGTCAACAATTTTCAGGTCAGGATTGTGCTGCTCCAGATCTTTCTTACGGTAGTTGCGTTGAAAGATCAGCCCTTGAAGACTGTCTTTGCTGTAAAAACCATATATGGGGCGATAGGTATTGTACTGCTGATCATCCCAGATATAAGTTTCATAGCCATTAGAATAGAAAATGACCGGGCGCTGGTGACCCATTCGTTCCAGTGCATCGGCATAAAGCCGAGCTTGCTCACGGCCTGCCTGCAGGTTTTCATTACTGCTTCTTTTTGCTTCTACGACGGCCAGAGGTTGCCCATTGTCGTCCCAGAGAACATAATCAGCTTTGCCATACCCCTTGGGGTTATTGGGAAAGTCAACTTTATGCTCAATACCAACCTGGTCGGTATCTTTAACATCCCAGCCTGCTTGCAGGAGCATTACGTCGATCAGTAATTTGCGGGTTTTTGCTTCATCCCATTGCAGGCTGTTTGCCACAGACTGGCTTTGCTGCTGACGCTGTTGTATGCCAGGTGTGGCGGGTGGGTTCAATTTGCCAGCGTATTGAATACGTTCACGGTCAAGCTGATCCATCACCCGTTGTAGCTCTTCTTGCTGCTTTTCCAGCTCTTTCTCATAACTGGATACTGACTTCTTTAACTGAGCCAAATTGTCTTTTGGGTCAGGAATTTCTTTCAGAGGAGGAATATCATCTTTGCTCTTGCCATAGTACTTAATGGCCATATACATAGCCAGTTGATGGGCAGTACTGAGTGCCATTACAGCAGTGCGGGCATCACCCTTACCGCCATGGGCGGGTTCATTTCCCTGAATGCGTATGAAATTAATCTGATGTAATAGTGACTTGCTGACGCAATCCACAAATACAGGGTCGGAGACAAGGTCGTAAAAACTTGATCGGGGCATTCTTGGAAGATTCTCTTCCTTGTAGATAGCCTTTGTCATCTCTTCGACAAAGCTGCGTAGTCGAGTCAGTGTACTGCCTGGGTCAATATGAAGAACTGCTTCTGCTAAACCGGCAAGCATGGCCAGCGATTCATTGCCGGGGCGTAGAAACTCGAAGTTCACTGATTTCATGCAATTAATTCCTTCCATGACAGCACAGATAATCATTTCCACCAATACAGCTAATGAAAAAACGCTTTTTTGTGCTGTTCATTTGCAAACCCTGTAAATCCTTAAACCAGAATATTCTACTGTTCACGACACTTGATGACTATTGCTGTCGACGAATAATTTGGCTTCAGTATTCCAGTAAGAGAATGAAAAAATGGCCAGAGTTAATCACGATTAACCATTTCGAAATTAGACGTAGAGCAAAGTATGTAGACATCGAGAGCCCTAAAATGAGGTTTTTCAACACTTGAGCTATCTGTTTTGTTATAAGTAGATAAAGGCAACCAGAAACAAGCATAAGGAGATATGATGACAGTCTGGCTGGTAAGGGCTGGTTCCCAAGGGCAGTATGAACAGAAATTTCTTCAGGATAAACGGATCTACCTGACCTGGGATGATCTTAATATCCCTCTGGATCAGTTGCAGGAGCGCAGTGAGCTGATGACGCAGCTGCAGCAGACCTATGGTGATGAGAAACCCCGAAGGCTAAGTAATAATGTGGGCCAGATCTGGCCCTTCGCCCATGTAATGAAACAGGGAGACCGGGTGATTCTCCCCTCAAAACAGCAGCCGGTGATCTATGTGGGTGTGATTAGCTCGGACTATCAGCACCAGATGGATGCCGAAAATCCCTACTTCCACTGGCGTTCTGTTCAATGGGAGCCGGAAGGGGTTCCTCGATTACATTTTTCTCAGGATTTGCTGTACAGTTTTGGGGCCTTTCTGACTATCTGCCAGATCAAACGCAATAATGCAGAAGAGCGGTTGAGCAAAATGGCTGCCTCGGGCTGGCAGCCGGAAAGTCAAAAACAGATTGTTACCAGTGTGACAAGCAGTACCGACGATGAAGATGCCAGTGATGAACGGGTGGATTCCGATCTGGAAGAGTTGGGGCATGGTCAGATAATCAAATTGATCGAAGCCAAGTTCAAAGGCCATAACCTGACACGGCTGGTGAAAGCTATTCTGGAAGCCCAGGGTTACACCTGCTGGCAAAGTCCGGAAGGTGCTGATGGCGGTGTAGATATCCTTGCAGGCGATGGGCCTATGGGTTTTGGGGAACAGAGTATCTGTGTAGAAGTGAAGTCCGGTGGAGGGTTGATTGATCGTCCTACTGTGGACAAGCTGATGGGGGCTATGACCAAGTTTAATGCAACCCGTGGACTGTTTATCGCCTGGGGAGGTTTTAAAAGTAATGTGCAGAAAGAGCTGGCTTCCAGCTTCTTCCGTGTCCGCCTCTGGTCTCAGCAGGATCTGCTGGAACAGCTTTTTCTCCATTACGATAAGCTGGATGACGAGATCAAGGCGGAGTTGCCATTGAAACGTATCTGGACAGTTGCGACAGTGGACTGAGATATATTGAGGGTTCTTCTTTTTGAAAAGTCCCTAAACTTGTTCTTTTTCCTCATTCCTAACCCGTAATAAAAATCATAGTGATTTAGCCTGACGATCAGTGCTGATATCTCTACTAAGTACATGACCGTTTGCTTTTCAGGACGCCGCCAGGTCTTCTGTGGCCTGGGAACAGGGAAATATATGATTTCATTTGGTCATGTACTTACAATATTAATCTTACTAACCGTGTCGTATTGGTATCGTGATGGACTTACAAAAAGCAGTAACGCTGGCAGAACAATTTGTTAACGATGAAAGTTACCCGATTGTTGCCCGTTATAATCAGAATCGTCAGATTTTCGATGTGCTTGATTTAAATGAGACGGGACTTTCAGCGGTAATTGCCTGGTTGCTGAACCCCGCTGAAGGGCATGGTTTAAATGACTTTTTTATCAAATCCATGCTGCGGGGAGCGATTACCAGTGAGGGATATACCAGCCCGGTCTCAATACTTGAGCTGGAGAGTATGAATCTCCATGGCTTGAGCGTACATAAAGAGTATGGACTTGATGGCTATGAACGGAGAATTGATATTCTGGCCACCGATATCGATAACAAGCTGGTGGTTGTGATTGAGTATAAATATGGTAGTGGCGAAACAAACAATCAGCTGGCCGCGTATTCTGAGAGGGTTGAGAAGAAAATTGAATCTGACCCTGGGTATCGGGTTATCCGTATTCTGATGGATGGCCAGGAAAAAACAGATAGGAATAAACTGGCTGCCAGCCAACAGGATAAATGGGCTATTGTTTCCCATTCCTGGCTGATTGATGCACTGACTCAAGCTGTAGAAAAGGATACCGGCTCGGATGCCTGTCAATGGATTTTGAAAGATCTCTTGGTTCATTTGAGCAGCTGTTATGAACTGGACAACGTTTACAACAGTGCCATTGGGCATATGGCAGGTATGGCCAGCAGGCATCAGGATTTGGTGGATCAATACAGTGAAGTAGTGCTGGCTACAGGTGAAAATGAGCTTAATATCTGGGAACTGGATGATATTGGCTTGATTGGACTGAACAAGCAGTTAGAACCAGGGCCGTTTGATCAGGTAGTGCTCCTTCGCAAGTTTTTCAAAACCAATGCTACCTTGCTGTCTACCCTGGCTCAGTATGCCCGGCTGGAGTGGTTGCAAGAGCTGCTTGACAAGCGTTTTCCGGGGCAGCTTGATTGTAGGCCTTCTGATAAAAAAATCGCTATGCTGGATATCTTTCAGTTCAGTTGGGCCAAGTTTCAAAAAACGGATCAGCCATTATGGCCTTTTTATCTAACTGTTGAGCAGCACCGGCAGGAGGATGGCGAAGAAATTCTCATTAAGTTCATTCTACAGCGATCTGGAGTACGTAATGATGAGCTTGCCTGGTCAATCGTTGACGCCTTTGGTCGACGGGTGAAAAGTAACTGGCAATATACGACGCTCTTTAAATTGAGGGTTGATGACAAATCCAATATCAGGGAAAACCTGCTTCAGGAATTAGTGGGCAGGCTGGATTGGATAAATTCAGTGCTGGCAGGGTTGCACTAATCCTGTCAAAAGGAATCTGGCTGTGCTGAAATTCTTCTTTTTCTTCACAGTTTGGCCAAAATACCGTTGGCCATAAGCTGTTTGCCAACATCAAAGGCTCAGCGACATAGAGTAATGGCCTGTTAGTGGTTTGGAAGATATTGTGGGTAAACGTTCAGAAAATCAGAAAGAACGTGTCTTGCCCTGATTATTGACTTGCAGCCTGTAACGTTGCTTTTGGCAGCAGGTATTGTTTCTGGTTTGGGGGGATCATGAAGAGAGTAAGTTTTCTTCTGTTAGTGGTGGCAATGTTGGCGGGTTGTGGCCCAGAAAAGGTTGATCAATCGTCGATCTGTGTGTACCGGACGGATGAAGAAGCTAAACAGTGTAAAAACGGACAGCTATCCTATTTCCGGCCGTCTTCCTGGGGCAGTGAGCAACTCCCCTTGAATGTGGCTGCCACTTATTGTGATTTAAATCATGAGGTGATTTACAACAGCGCGGGTGTGGTTTGTGTGTTCACCAGAGAGCGGGCTGATCTGTGATTTGCTGCGGCGGTATTATTTGATAAAGTGCTCTCCCCGTGTCTGCATTGCAGGCACGGAAAAGGTGATGAAAGGAGAAAAACATGCCCAAAAAACGAAAACCGGCACGACGGGATACCGCCGCACAAGAACTATGGAACCCGAAGTACCGTATGAAGGTGTGCAGGGATAAAACCAAATATTACCGTAAAGAGAAATCCTCAAAAGGCCGCTTTGATAGCGGCCATTTTTTTATGGGGTTTGATGAATTTCTGATTTTCGCCTGCTGAATCTGCTTTCACTGTGGGCTTATCAATTTACCAAAGTATGCCCATTCTCTTTCCCAATGTAAGTAAAAAAGTGTTTATTTTTCTGCGGCTTGCATCACAAGATTAATCCAGATCAAAACTTGTACATCCATCCTCATATACAATCCGCCCCTCGATTAATCAGGGAATAAAGGTTTCAGGGTTTATGTCAAAAACCGGCATTGTATTTTCAGGCGGCGGTGGCAAAGGTGCCTACGCTATAGGCGTATGGAAAGCCCTCCGCGAGTTTGGCATGGATCAGAATATCCAGGCCGTTGCCGGTACCTCCGTTGGCTCTCTGAACGGTGCACTGTTTGTTCAGGGAGATCTTGAACGGGCAGAGCAGCTCTGGCTGGATATTGCTACTGATAAAATCCTCCAATTTGATTTTGAACAGCTGGCGCAAAAACTGGCGACCATGGCTGCCAGTTTTGCGATTCCGGGTGCTCAGGCCAAAACCATTATCCAGTTGGCCCACATGCTCAAAGGCAAAGGCTGGTTCTCTCAGGATGGCCTGAAGCGCCTGATTGATGAAAGTGGTGCCTGTGGCGCTGTTACCTGTTCAGCAATGCCGTTTTATGTCTGTGCCCTACAGCAGAGTAACGGTCAGTTGGTGTTACCCCTCCTTAACTCGGTGGAAGAGAGCAATATTCCCCTCTGGTTGACGGCATCTTCAGCCATTCCGGGGGTATTCAGTCCGGTGACTATTGAGGGTGAAAACTATTGGGATGGCGGTGTGCTTCCGGGCAGGTTCAGTAACAATACGCCGTTCCAGCCGCTGATCGAACAAGAGCAGTGCACGCATATCATCAATATCTACCTCAGCCGCTCACCGGAAGTGGCGACTGCCCAGCGTGATTACCCCGAGATAAAATTCTGGAACATCATTCCCAGCGAGGCTTTTGATGGTTTGATTGCTGCCCTGAATTTCACGCCAGAGAATGCCCGAAAGCTTATAGATTTAGGCTATGAAGATACGGTTACCATTCTTAAGCGCTTTCAGCCGTTTCTGGAGGATGAAGCGCGTTTCTTTACTGCTGTCAGCGAGTTTAGCGACAGTCATCAGGTTTTTTGTGACCAGATTGAACTGAACCAGCAACTGCGAGGTCCTGAGAGTGCTGATAAGCAGGTGAACTATCAGGAAATCATGTCTCAGTTGGCAGTGACCCTGAAGGAGCAGGAACAACAGATCATCAGTCACCAGCTGGATCAGATGATTGACGAGATGAAAGCCAACTCCGATGAGCTGCTCGAAGAAGCATTTACAGCCATCACCACTCTGGCCTCAACCGATGGCCGCATTAACAACCAGCTGGAACAGAGCTGGTTCGGACGAATACTGGGCACCGTTACCGGCAGCAACTGGCAACAGCAGGCGGAAGTTAATCATGCTCTCAATGCCAGCCTGTATGCCACCCAATCGCTGATCCAGAAACTTAACCATAAACAGATGCTGACCATGGAAGCGATGGTCACATTAAGCAACAAAACCCAGTACCTGATGGGGCATATTAATATGCTCTATGGTGCTGTGCAGGATCAGAACCAGAAGACCATGGCCACCTTTAAGCTGTTTGCCGATGGTCTTCAGGCGCTGACTCAAGAAGTAGAACAACGCTTCCGATTGGTTGATCAGCGGCTGGACCGTATTGAACAGAAGCAGGCACTGGATGACTGGTTCCATGAAGTGCGTAATCTCCCCGCCGACCAGCCATTGAATAACCTGCTTTATGCCACAGCCAGTTTTTACGAGGCCAGTGGCCGTAGCTGGGCACAGCCGGAAATCAATCGCTACAAAAGCGCACTGGCTGATCTGCACCTGGCTGATGCTGAAGTTTTACCTGCACAACTGTTTGAGCCAGAACATGCCCGCCTTTTTGCTCAACCGCTGGCAGTGCAACAGATATTCCCGGTTATCAAAAGTGATAACGACTTTCACAGCCTGTTAAAAGGCATTCAGCGAACCCTTGAAGGTGAAAACCAGCTTATTGCCGAACATTCGCCTGGGCAAACACCAGTGACTGGCCTACACCTCGGACTGGAGCTGCTCTACTCTCTGCGCCGTAATGACCGTCGTCAATCCATGGCATTGTTAGCCAATGGTCAGCAAACACCGTCACAGCGTTACCTGACCACTCTGGAACAGTTGCGTGAAATCGGCACGGCACTGGGCATGAGCGATACCTTCCACAGCTCTCTGGATTACCTGACGGACAGAATTAGCAACTTTAAAGTCATCGTGCCGGTAATCGGTAAATTTTCCGCTGGTAAAAGTGCCCTGATTAACCGCTACCTGGGGCGATCACTGCTGGCCAGCGATATTACGCCGGAAACCGCCATCGCCACTGAAATTGCCTACAACCCGAAAGAGTATCTGGTACTTAACTATCTGGATGGTCGACAGGTAGAACAGTCACTGGAGACATTGGCAAGTCTGAGCATTACTGACGACCTGACCCATATCCAGCTGTTTCTGAATATTCCGAAGCTGCAACATCGTACTGACCTGGTGCTGGTGGATATGCCGGGCTTTGACTCGAAAAACGACGGTCATCAGAAAGCCATTGCCTGGTATCTGGGGCGGGGTGATACCTTTATAAACCTGATGCCCGCTGATGTGCCATTTGACGATTCGGTGATCCGTCAGCTGGAAGAAATTCAGTTTGATTACCAGAAATCCATTGCCTGTCTGATCTCTAAGGCGGGGCGTCGAACACCAACACAAATTACTGAACTGCAACAACAGTTAAATGCCACACTGGCAGAGCGTGCGCTGATCTGCGATACTCCCGCCGCGATTGAGGCCAGGGATGGGGATGGTACCATCCAGCCCTTTGCTGACCTGCTGGATCAGGCATTGGTCAATAAAGAGTCCCTGTTATCTGCCCGTTATGGCCAGGCAGTGGCGGACTGCACTGCACAAGTGCGGCAGCAGATTGACCAAACCCTCCATGCCCTCGGTGCCAGCGAACCTGAGCTGATACAGCAGATTACCGAAGCAGAAGCCGTTGATCACCGCGCCCGACAACAGCTGGAACGGGATCTTTCAGAACTGCGTTACAACCTGTGCAGCGTCGGGCGAGAGCAACTATTGGCAGAAGCTCGACAGGCACTGAACAGTGCCCACGGTGAACTTGTGCGGGCAGCGGGTTCTGGTCAGGTCAGTGCTGTGGTTCAAGAATGCGTTCGCCCCGTAGTGCAAATACAGTTGGTTCAGCTGATCCAGCAGGAAGTGGAACGACTGCAGGCCAAACTGGATAACTTCGCCGCTGCTGAGGGGGATTTTGCCATTCACCTGACCATTCCGCCCCTGGAGAAAGAGCAGTTTTCCAAAACCTGGTCGGTCATTGGTACCGGCGTGGCCTGGCTGCTGACCGGGCCGATGGGTGGCATTATCACCGGCATTATTGGCGGGTTGCTGGGCAGAAAAGATAACGCAGCCGAGCGGGAACAGCAGATTCGCAGTGCTATTGATAACCAGGTTATCCCGGAGACCCTGAATAAAGTCTCAACCTTGTTGGAAACTGAATTACACCGAGCTGTCAGCCAGCTATCGCAAAATCTGCAGCAGGCACTGGCCGATGAGCAGCAAAGCCGACAGCAGCAGTTACAAGCCCTGCGTGATGAGTTGCAACAGTCGCAGGAACAGCGGGAAGTTCAGGCTCAGCAACTGACAAAGTGGCAACAACAGCTACCAGAGATCGCATAATGGAATTAGACCTTGAAGCCCTGATGAATGGCCATCAGGACATTGACCCCGTGGCAGCTTCAGAGCCAGTATTGACAGTCGCTAATGAACCCGGCGGAAACCCCTACCTGCACAATCCGCTGGCAGGGCTACAACTGTGCGCCAAACTGATCAGCCAGAACAGCCATCGGGAACCCTGGCAGGATCATCTTGACCGTATCCGGGAGCTGATCGACAACGATCTGTTGAAACTGGTAGAAGATAATATTCACGTAGCTGGTGCCGGTTTCTATAACCGTATGCAGCAGTTGGAAGACCGGCTAACCGAAGTAGCCTGTTTTCCCCTGCTGGAGCGTTGCTATACCGTGGCGGTAGGTGGTGCCTTCAGTGCCGGTAAATCCCGTTTTCTGAATTCGGTTTTGGGCTGCCCGTCGTTATTGCCAACAGATACCACACCCACTACGTCGATTCCCACCTATATCAGTCAGGGTACCGAAAATTGTATTACCGCCCTGAACCGCTATGGCAAAAAGACCGAGATTGATGAAGATGCCCTGGCAGCTATCTGTCACGCTTTTAATGATCGCTTTGGTGTCACCTTCAGTCATCTGCTGCAACTGGTCTCTATTGAACGGCAGTCGCTGAACTATGCATCCCTGGCCTTTCTGGATACTCCCGGTTACAGCAAAGCGGATAATATCAGCCATCGCAGTGATAATACCGACGAGAACATTGCCCGTCAGCAGCTACGGAAAGCAGATTATCTGATCTGGCTGGTGGATATTCAGAACGGCACCATCCCGAAACAGGATATTGAATTTATTGCCAGTCTGGAATCCCGTCAGCCGGTGTTGTTTATCTTCAGCAAGGCGGATAAAAAGCCGGAATCCCAGGTGCGGGAAGTGATTGCCAATGCCCGCAAAGATCTGGAGCGGGCAGAGCTGGCTTATTACGATGTGATTGGCTATTCGGCTCAAAGTGGTGAGGAAGTGTCAGATAGTGGCAATGTGCTTACCGATATGCTTTCAGCAATCAATAGTCACAAGCCGGGGACGGCACTTTATAGTCAGATCACCCGGCAGATCAGCCAGTACATCAGCGATATTCAGAGCAGCACTCATACCCAGAAACTGACTCTGGGTACTTTGAACGAGTTGCTATTTGATAACCAGCTGTCAGAAAGTCAGCAGCAGCATCTGCGAGATATGCAGCAGAAAACCCGTCAGCAGCTGGACAGGCTGATGCAAGCTCAGCAACAGGCAAAACTCAGTCAGCAGGAGCTGGAAGAAACACTGGAAACCCTGCTGGAAACACTGCAACTGTCTATTGATTACCAGCCCGCATTGCAACCATTGGCACAATATCAGAAGCAGGGCGAAACACACCAGCAAACTCTGGTATTTACCGCCATGTTGCAGGGAGATAAGCGACAGCTGGCAAGCTATGCCGATCTCAAGCGCATTCCGGCACAGGTGCAGAAAATCAGCCCGGTGGGTGTGGTGATTGATTCAGATCTGGAGATGGAAATTATGATCACCCGCACCCATGCCAATTCCGTTCTTGGAGGGTTGGCATTAAATGAAGTCTTTACCTTCGGAGCACCCGTTGAACTGCAGATCACCAGTGACAATAAATGTCTGGTGCATCTCACCATTAACCTTTCCTGATAAACACATTGTTAAGGGAACATTAAGGAAGAACCATGTTTGATATTTTGGATATGATCCACGACGCCACTAAAGAGGCGAACTCCTTTGAAAACCATCCAGCCAAGGCGCTGCCACTGGAAGAGCGTCTGAGCTACCTGAATGGCCTGGCGCTGGTTATGAACTCCGATGCCGAGATTGATGAGGAAGAGAAGGAATACCTGCGAATCCTGATCAAGTCCTTTGATCTGGACGAATCCTGCCTGAATGATTTTGTTGCCTTTGCCCAGGCTCCAGATAAAGACACTATTCAGGCATTTTTCCGAACTTTTCGCCGCAAGCCGCTGGCGCAACTCTTTCTGTTTGATGCCTATATGATGGGTATGCGGGATGGTCAGTTGCAGGACAAAGAGCGAATTGTTATTGATAAAATAGGTGAGCAACTAGAGGTTCTAAAGGGATTGCGAAAAGATATTTTTGAACTATTTTGCTACCTTCAGAATAAAGATTGGTCAGAGGCAAGCGTATATTTTACGGCTCACCTTTTGAATCCTGAATATTTTGGGCACCTATTGGAATATTTTGAAGTCGAATTTGAAGAAATATTAAAGGGAGCAGAAAAAAGAAAGAGGGTATGGCTAGAGCAAAAGATGCAGTCTTTCCTAGGGCTTAAGTGGATTCCACTACGATATTATTCAGACTTGGATGAGAAAATACCGCATAAAGAAATAACTGAAACAATTATTCAGCTCAAGATTTCCAACGAAATGTTGGTTCCCTATCTGCAATCTAAGTTAGATCGCGGAGAGCTTAGAGTTGTAGATGGTTTAATCTACAAAAAACAAAATGTAGAAGAATCTATTGAAAATGCTTTTTTTGATATTTCTACATCTGATATTGAGTATGACGCACTGACAAGGATTTTTAATTGCTCTCTTGGCAAGGGTGAACTTAACGCAAATGTACCAGGTGAGATATTAGCAGATTTTTGGTGTGTTTCTAAAGATAATCTTCCTTTGTGTGAAGAGAATCCCAGTTATTACTCTACAAGTCTAATTCTTCATGATGGATATATTACTGATGAAGTTGTTCAAGATAGGTTCTTTGGGAGATTGTGGAGGCAAGAAAAGGACAATAGAGCCGCTCTTGTTAGGGTGAGTTTTGAAGAAGTTCTTGTGACGGGCAAGTACCGGTTTGTTAGGTAAATAATTTTGGTTCTCATGTTATGCATGGGAGCCTTTATCCTTAAAGGCTTAATGAAATGGATATCCTCAACTTCATCCAAGATGTCACGAAAGAATCTAATGCTTTTACCCATCATCCGGTAAAGGAACTCTCTCTGGAAGATCGTCTTTTATATTTGAATGGTCTGGCACTAGTGATGAATGCCGATGGTCAGATCACTGACAGTGAAAAAGAGTATTTAACCATTTTGATTAAATCCTTTGATCTGGATCAATCGCTGGTCAATGATTTGGTGGCATTTGCCCAGTCACCGGATAAAGATACGGCTCTGGCTTTTTTTCGCGCCTTCCGCCGAAACCCATTGGCGCAACTTTTCCTGTTCGATGCCTATATGATGGCTATGCGGGATGAAGATATTCATGAAAAAGAACAGGCAGTTATTGATAAAATTACCGAGCAATTGGAAGTGCTAAATGGTACCCGACGGGATGTTTTTGATCTTTTTTGTCATATCAAGCATAAAGATTGGGAAGAAAGCAGCCTCTACTTTAGTTCGCATCTGTTAAATCCTGAGTACTTTAAGCACCTGTTGGAATATTATGAGGTGGATTTGGATGAATTGTTACAGAGAACATCAAAGTTTAGAGAGAGTTGGTTGAAAGAAAAGCTGCAAGATTTTCTAAATTTAAAATGGATACCCATAGAGTATGGCTATCGTCATCGTATAGAGCATCCACACGGTAAAGCAGAAATTACAGAGGAATTTGTTAGTCCTGTAATTACGAATGAGATGCTTGTACCGTTTCTACAGTCAAAATTAGATCGTGGGGAAATACTATTTAGTAATAGCAAATTCTATAAAGTTGTTGATGGTGGTGGTGAGATAAGGGTGGTTTATTTGGATATACATGGCATGGATATTGGCTATGATGCTGTTAAGCGTAGCATTTCATGCCAGATTGAAAAAGGTAGATTGAACGCAGAAGTGCCCGGGGAAATATTGATTGATTTTTGGGGGCTGTCTATTGAAAGTATTCAATCGGGAGTGTGCGATCCAGGATGGATGAGGAAAATTATTTTTCCAGCTTCGGCGGATGGCCAGAATAATGTGATTGGTGAAATTGTTGCTGTATCGGACGTTTTTTATGAGTGTGTTGGACATAACAATGAAACGACGCCTCATAAAAGAGTTGATATGACTTTTGCCCAAGTTGTGCAGTCTGGTAAGTTTAGGTTAACTCGAGGTAAAAGGGCGTGCCAACCTAGATCAATAGACTGGGAAGCTGAATAAATTGGGGAATGGTATTTGAGAAATATTTAAACTGTAGGTATGGGAGCCTATTTCTTTTTTTAGACTCCCGCTACGATTAAGCTACATTTTCTTCATATTCACAGATTGAGAAGATTGTGTCCTCTTCTACTGTAATGCCTTCTGGATATTCGGTAAGCACTGATTCTGTAATCTCAAACCCCTGCATACCAATGGTTAAATTCACTGCCCACTTGAAAGTTCCGTGGAGCGTATTCACCGAGAAATAATGTAACTCTTCAGTATCGTCTTCTTTGTACTGGGGATTGCGATTGACGCAATGAGAGTCAAATTGTATATCACTTCCGTTGACTTCACACTCATCTCCAGTGCTGTCAATTGTGTAGTTGAAAGAGGAAGGTTGGATAATGATTGCCATAATATTTCACCTACTCAGTTATAAGGGCTGTAGATATGGGGATTAGGTTGTAAGAAATCAAGAGGTAGCAATAGAATTTTTATCGATTAACTTGCACCGGCACCGTTTTTTAAGCAATAGAACCATAGGCAATATCACTAACTTTAAGCACAGCGCGAGAATAATTTTTTAAGGCCAAGATATAAATGAACATACAATACCAAACACAAGCCATCAGTAGCCGGTTACTTACCTTGTCAGACCGCTACCAAACCTTCAAACAAACGATCCACCCCAACCACTTTGCAGACCTGCATCAGCTGGCGACCAGTTTTCAGAATGATATCGCCAATGCCCAGCAGGAAGGCCGACTCTTACGAATCGGTATAATCGGCCAGATTAAACGAGGAAAGTCGTCTTTTCTGAACAGTTTACTGTTTAATGGTCAGGATATTCTGCCCAAAGCAGCAACGCCAATGACGGCGGCATTGACCCGTATTTCCTACTCGGAACAGCCAGAGGCATCGGTAGAGTTTTATACTGTGGCAGAGTGGCAAACCGTAGAACAAACTGCTGCCAAAGTTAAAGAAAATGATCGTATATATCAGCAGGCTTTAGCGGCTTTTCGTTCTGGACAATCAGCTTCCAGAGGCAAAAGTACTCGCCCGCCCCAAGCCCCACGCCCGAGCGAAGAGGAAAAGGCATGCTGTGAACTGGTGGCCATGGTGGCACAGTCTGGCATTACGGTAACGGATTATCTCGGAACGATTCACCGTATTGATGGTGCAGATTCTAACCAGAATCTGATTGAAAAACTGACGGATTTTGTTGGTGCCCAGGGGCGCTTTACCCCGATTGTAAAAAGCACCGAACTGAAACTGAACGTTCCCGGTCTGGATGGTATTGAGGTGGTGGATACGCCGGGGATGAACGATCCGATTGTCTCCCGTGGTCGTCGCACCCAGGAGTTTATCGGTCAGTGCGATGTGGTGTTCTTTCTCAGCTATTGCAGCCAGTTTATGGATATGCTCGATATGGCGCTGTTGGCCCAGAATATTCCCCATAAGGGCATTCGGGAGATTCTGCTGATCGGCTCGGTGTTTGACAGTGCGCTGCTGGATGAATACCACAACTATCCGTCGATCGCTCAGGCACTGCCCGGAATTACCGGTAAGCTGAATAATCTGGCGCAGCAGAATGTGGAACGAGTCTGTCTGCAAGGGCAGGCCAACCGGGAAAACAGTGTGGACGACGAAGGCTATATTTTTGCTGCCCTGCAAAAAGCCCTGCCGCCCACCTTTATCTCCAGTCGTTGCTATGATCTGGCTATTAAAGGTACCGATCTCAGTGAGGAAGAGGCGCATAGCCTGAAACAGCTGAACACCATGTTCCCCGGCTTTGAGTTTTCGCCCCAACTACTGATGCAGCTGGCCAACTTTAACAAAGTCCATAAACGCATGGATGAGGTACGCAGGAATAAAACCACCATTCTGGATAGCCGCCTGGCAGATATCGTCAAAGGCACTCGCCTTGGGGTAAGGCACTGTCTGCAACAGATGGAGAGCGATATTAACCATCGGCGCAAACAGCTGGCCGAAGGTGACCTGGAGACGCTGGCCAAACAACAGGCCACTATTATCCAACGTATCAAAACCGGCGAAGTACGGATTCAGCAGATTTTCAGCCAGCAACAGCAGGCGCTGCAACAGCAGATGCAACAGTTATTACTGGATTTGCGAGCCATGGCGCTGGATGCCAAACGGGTGGAAACCGAGAGCGGCACCAAACAGGAAGCCTATGAGGTGGCCAGAACCGTGAGTGCTTCCAAGTGGTATAACCCATTCTCATGGGGCAGTACCCGAACTGTGTACGAGACACAATACCGTACCATCAACTACACCTACGCCAATGTGCAACAGGCGGTGGATAAGCTGGAAACCTTCGTTCTTGAAACCGAGAAACAGCTGATCTCAGCCCTTGGTCGAGCCGTGGATATCAACCGTCTGCGGCAGGAGATTAAACAACTGATCCGTGAAATGTTCGACTTTTCTGCCGATGGTTTTGACCCCAATGCGGTGATGCTGCCACTGGAAAATGCACTGGCCGGCCTGACCGTTCCCGCCATCACCATGGATATGGATCAGTACATTAATGAAGTGCGTCAGCAGTTTACTTCCGCGACGGTGGAAAACGACAGTATCGCCAGACTTCGCCAGGAACAGGGCCGTGTGGTCGGTATTCTGGTGGAACAGATGAGTGCCGAGATTGACCGCAATACGTCATCAATGCTTACCACCATGACAACAGAAGGAGAGTCATTTATTCCGGAACTGACCCGAGACCTTAATAACGACGTTGAACAGCTGGGCAAGGACCTGGAAAACCGTCAGCAGGTTATGGCAGAGTATGATCAGCTCCTTGGAATGTTGGCTGAAGATTTAAGTACGATAAATCCTTGATATGGCTGTTTAGCCCGGTATTAAAAGAGCCGGGCTGCGGCAATTTTTTATGTCTGATTGAACTTCTTAGCCAGTAACCGGGCCGTGTTGACTCAGAGTAGATGATCTATTCTCTGTCATTCGACAGTCGCATCGCCGGGATATCAGTAACCAGAAGATTGATGGAGATAGCCATCCCTTGCTGGTATCGAAGCGCACGATGTTATTCCTCGGTAACTATCAAGGGAATATCATGTTTATTCCGGGTATTCAGCAGCCTGCCGTCCATATTGCTGTGCTGGTTGCTACGAAAAATCGCAATGACCTGCTTCGTCACCGTTCACTTCCCTCAATCCTGAATCAATCACTCGTGCCTGATACTGTGGTTCTGGTCGAAGATGATCGGTTTCTTCGACCGTCCGTGAGCCAGTTGCTGTTTGAAGAACTGTTTCCTCATGGTCATTATCTTACCAATCAACGTACCCCGGGTGCTGCCGGTGCATGGAATACCGGGCTGGATTTTCTGCTGCGTAATGCCAGCTGTGATGTGCACAATGTCTGGGTCGCAATTCTGGATGATGATGATTATTGGGAGCCCAGTCATCTCTCGGTATGTGCCGGTAAGATAAGTGCATCACAGGATATGGTGGTCAGTGGTTTGATACGGGTTGAAGATGTCGATGATGACGTTGTTCACCAAAGCATTCCCGCCAGGCTGACGGCAGATGCGCTGTTGGTTGGTAACCCGCATATTCAGGGCTCCAACCTGTTTGTAAGACTCTCTTCGATTTTGCAGGCAGGGCTTTTTGATGAACAGCTCAGCAGCTGCACTGACCGGGATCTCTGTCTGCGTCTTTGTAATATTGATACGCAAGTTGTATCTACCGGTATTCATACGGTAAGGCATTATGCTGAGGCAGGCCGACCCAGGTTATCTTCGCCTGCAAGCAAGGAAAAGCATCAAGGGCTGGAGCGGTTTTATCAGAAATATGGGCCATTAATGAACGCTGCACAGCAGGAGGCCTTTCTCGACCGGGCTTATCGGCTCTTTGACTGGCGATTTGAAAATGAAGGACCCATTTCAGTACAGATGCCAGAAAGGGAAAAACTCACACCAGAAACTATTGGCTTTCATCTGGTTTTGCTGTCGATGTATTCCGCCAACTGCCCTCATAGGATCTGAACCGATTTGAACCGGCATCTGATTTTATGGTGGTTGAAGCTACCCGGCGGGAACAGGATCAGATATACAGTGATAGTCGAGTTTCTCTGCTGATTAAAAGCTGTTATATGGAGTGGGAGAGTATAGAAGCACAGGTTAAGCATCTGCTCACTCACCTGGAAAGTCCGGTTGGGTTTTATGAACGGATTCTGGCAGTGGATTGTCGAACCAGTGATTTTACCAGGGCTTATGGGGTATCAAATCCATCGGTTTTTCAGCAAGTGGTAGAGCGGCTGATCAGTGAGGACTGGATTGATCAGGTCGTCTGGTGCAAACCTGACTCGGAAGTGTTTTACCGGTGGTTTGGGCTGAAGAGTTTGTCATCACACTCTGTCCAGGGAGCACCACTGCTGCCATTTTTACAGGGTGTAGAAGCGTGCAGTGGAGATTATGTATTACAGCTGGACAGTGACCTGTTGATTGGTCGCATTGATCCTGAACATGACTGGCTGGCAGATATGATTCATACACTTCGCAGCGATCCAAAAGCATTAACAGCCAGTTTGCCTATTTATAAACCGGGTGCTAAACCTCCTGAGAACATGGATACATCATTCTGGTTTACGGATAACTCCTGTCGGATAGAAGTGCGTGGAGCATTGTTTGACCGTAAGCGATTACTGGCATCCCGGCCATGGCCTAACACACTGGCTGGAAATGATAGGGTGGCACTCGCCTGGCACCGCAGCCTTGACAATGTGGTGCGTCAGGGTGACTGGTCTTCATGGCGTGGTGGTTATGGCGAGCTGTTTTTTATTCATCCTACCAATGAGTATAAGAAGGACCTGGCATCATTACAGACCATCAGGAATCAGATAGAGGCTGGCTTTTGTCCAAAGACCCAGGCAGGTCATGTGGATCTGCAAGGTGATATCGCCTGCTGGTTGGGGCCCAGACGTAGGGAGCCATTTATCTTTCTTGTCTGTGGCCGGAATGTTGAACCTTCCCGTTTTCAGCGCTGTCTTGACTCAATGTTAAGGCAGAAGGTTGTGGCAGAACATGAATGGGGTGCCGTGGTGATGGATGATGACTCCAGTAGACGTTGTCGGGATTACATAAAGTGGGCTCTTTCACCCTACAAGAATAAGGTTACTTTTATTGCTGTGGCAGAACGGCGAAGCCTGTTGGCAAATATGGTCTGGGCTGCTCGTTATATCTGTGATAATACGGAATCCGTTCTGATAACTCTGGATGCGGACGATTGTCTGATTGGCAGCCGGGTAATTGAAACCGTCGCTGAAGCCTATAACAATGGCGCAGATCTTACCGTAGGCTCCATGATTCGAACCGATAAGGTGTGCGATTATCCGGTTGATTTCAGTTGTCCCCGCGAGGGCAACAACAGGGGGGGGAAATGTCTGGCAACATTTACGCTCATTTCGTAAAAGTCTTTTTGATGCCATCCCGGATGAGTTATTACGTTCAGAAACGGGTGAATACTGTGATCTGGCATCCGACTGGGCATTTATGGTCCCCATGGTCAGAATGACCCGGAACCCGGTTTGGATAAAAACACCGCTGTATCTTTATGAGCCATCTGGTATGGGGAAAGGACCTGACCGTGAACAAAGAGAAAAGTTGATCGCTGGCATTATGGAAAAGAATTATCAGATCAGTGGTACAGAAGATGGTGAGATAAGCCCGGAGTTGATTTGATTCATTATGGATAAAAAGAAAATGATTGCCGTAATCGGCGATGCTGGTGTTCAGGAAACCGATAAAAAGTTCCGGCTGGCATTCGATCTTGGTCGCCTGTTAATTGATGCCGGTTATCGTGTCGTGACCGGTGGGCGTGGTGGCATCATGGTGGCTGCCAGTGCAGGAGCCAGAGATTCAGAAGCGTGGAGTCCGGGAGATATCATTGCCATTCTTCCGGGTAATGATCCGGAGGAGGCAAATCCGGCGGCAGATATCGTGATTCCAACCGGCCTGGACATTGCTCGCAATATGATCGTGGCTCAGGCTGATGCAGTGATTGCGATTGGCGGTGGTGCCGGTACGCTATCAGAGATAGCAATGGCCTGGTCAATGAAAAGGCTTATGGTTGCGTATCGGGTAGAGGGCTGGAGTGGCCAGCTGGCAGATACAAAGATCGATAACCGTCAGCGCTATCGGGATGACAGGGATGACCGGGTATTTGGGGTCGACAATGCCTTTGAGGCTGTCGGTATTATTGATGAATATCTCCCGCTTTATAACAGGCGGCAACGGGCGGCTGTTTGATAAGCTGGTTTTTTGTGATGTTTGCTGGAAATAGCGTCTTACGATAGTCAAGAAACTGGTAGAAGAGAGTGTGAATCAATCAGGAAGAATTGTTGAGATGTCTTTCTGATTGATTTTTAGATGCCTGATAATAAACGGCTGCAGATGTTATTGGCCTGGATATGAAAAGTTCGCCTTACTCACAAAGCAACTCCAAATAGTGAAAAATTGTGCTGAATCCAGTGAGGTGGTATCTATCCTTTTTCATCGATAGCTTTCGAGAAGAAAAAGGAGAGCAATCCTGTTACTTGTCCGAATACGAGTTGAACTCAAAACGGATTATCAGGTCAAACTTTAGTGAGGCCCACTAAGAACGTATTCCGGAAGATAAACATGAAGAAGGCTCGGCTTCCCTCTGGAAGCAATTATCAGTTAAGTCGTATCGGGGATGGTGCTGGAGATTCAGGTCCATTGCTTCACCCTGTTGATCGCGTCAACGGCAAGCAATTGACTGATAGAAATGGCTGGATAGAAGTAGGTTTGTCTGTTCTGTGTGGTTCTTTAATTGCCCGTAGCTACACTGCGCAGGACTACTGGCTGACATCGGCAGTAACTGAGATTTTGGATGTGTCGGATGACGGCAGAGTTGTTCGGTTTGCAACGGGTAATAGCGTTTATGTTGCTCAATGCCTGAAATAAAGAGACCTTTATGCTGTAGGATATTTGAACATGGTTTGCTTCAGGCATGATTTACCTACTGCTTATTCATTAACAGATCTCTATCTGTGCCTTGCAGTAATTTTTTGGGAGCAATATCGAGAGCTCTGCTGATTTTCAGTAGAATTAGCATGGAGAAGTTGCGTCTGCCTTTTTCTACCTCATTAAGATAAGTTGGTTGTAGCTGTGCGCTCTTAGCCAGTTCCTTCTGACTTTTCCCGTCGGCTATCCGCTGTGTGCGGATATTTTTACCTACCTTTTTAAAGAATAACTCCTTATGTTCGCCTTCTGATATTTCCAGGTCACTGTTTTTATCGGTCATATAAGTAAGCCAGCAATGTCAATGGTAGAAGTAAGCTTTCTCGGGTGAAGGGTATGAAGGATACTAAGTAATAGCTAGCTGAGAAAGAGGAGATATCTCAAATGGGGCAAGAGTTATTGAAGGTGAGTTAGCCTGATTATCCAACGATACTAAACGAACAGGTGGATATAGTGTGGTTAATTGTAGTGGAATACTTCAGAAAAACGTCTATGATTCACTTATAAGTGAATCATAGAGCTGCCAAAATAGGGTTAAGTTGCCGTAATTTATAATAAAATATTTAAAATTGTCAAACGGTTTAATGATATTTTACGACATTTGTCGCTAATCTAACTATTTGATTAATAACGGATTGGCGAAATTTGTAATTGGAAAAATATAAGTTTTCAAGCATTAAAAGCATTAAAAGCTTTGACAAGCTGCCAAAACACAACTTGTGCTTGCTCATGAAAAAAACTAAACAGTTTTCCTCGTTTGCTTTTCTGGAAGTGATTAGCTTGTTAGCGTGAAAAGTATGGACAACATAACAACAACTGGAGTTGATCATGAATAATTCATCAGCACTGTTAGAATACATTAAAGTGAATGCTGTGCAGTGGGGCCTCAGTGAGAAAGGGCTAGACCTCTGCCAGCAATCAATGAGGGATCCTGTTCGTCGCGTAAACAGTGGTGGTCGCAGTAAGATGACCCGTTTTCCCAGTAGTATGATGGGCGTTGCGCTTCAAGCTGAGAGCGATCTGGAATACGCTCATCTGCAGTAATTCCCGATGAATCCTGAAGCACTACAGCCACGAGAGATACAGAAGAGGTAAAAAAATCATGCCCGCACAATTCTTCGACTAAA
>NZ_JBLYNV010000062.1:0-31877 GCF_049310165.1 Endozoicomonas sp. ALE010
TATCTTGATTACGTGAGCCCTGTGGACTTTGAGCAACAGGAATTCAGTAAAGCGGCTTAATCAGGTGTCCATTTTTACTTGACCACTACAGCTTGCAGTAGCGTTGGAACACATTGAAGTACGGAAACTTCATAGTTCATTAGTGTTTCAATCATTGCGTCAGGGTCACGGTAGCAATCTTTGGATCCCACCACAATCTGGCTACCAAATGCAGGAGCTAGAATCTCCCACTGTGCAGCATCAAAACTGACTGGGGTCTTCTGAAGAATCCGGTCATTCTGATCAAAACCAAACTGTTTTTTCATAAAAGCAATTTGGTTAGATATATTGGCGTAGCTGACCATTACACCTTTTGGCTTACCTGAACTACCCGAGGTATAAATGATATAGGCCAGACGGTTTTTATCCTGAAAGTCAGTTTCAATAACTTGTGTCAGGTCACACTCGTTGGCAATTTTCAGTTCAGACAGAGTCAATACAGTGATATGACGGGGAACAATACATTCTAGTTGGGCTTTCAGGTGCGCCTGAGTGAGAATTACCCGAATACCTGAGTCTTTAACCATATACCGGATTCGTTCCTCTGGATATTCAGGTGCCAGAGGCAGATAAGCACGATTGGATGCCAGAATACTCCATGCTCCCGTTATCATTTCTACAGATGGGTCAAAGAAGAGACCGATACACGACTCATGTTAATCAATCAGTTGATTGATTAGCAGTGCATTCTGATAAACCGTCCCTTGAAACGCAGCGTAATCAACAGATGTTTGAGAGTCACGAACTGCAATATTTTTAGGGTTTGCTTTCGCCTGTTTTTTCAGCATTGTGAATAAACATGGTTGGCGTAAGATCGTGTAATTCTCTGAAGCTAGATCCGGCTGAGACTCAAGCAGGTGAGATGGGGGTCTAACGGCTAATGAAACACCCATAGCAATTCAATTCCTATTTGTAATTAGTATCATGAGAGCGAGCAAGCCACCTATAAGATTTATCGTATCAAGAAGCTTTTTAAAAAGATACTTTTTAGAGAGGTGACTATGGAAAAGATAAGAAAAAAATGCAGAATTTCAGGCTGAAGAGTTAGGATTCGTTGGTCAGTAACCAGGCTCGAAGTAGATTGGCCAATTGCTCACGTTGCTCCTCTGTCAGTGGGGCGAGAATATCTTTCTCATTGACAACATGGTCCTCAATAGCATTATCAATCAATGCCTTACCCTTTCCTGTTAGCATAACACTACAGCTTCTCCTGTCTTCCGAGTTGGCAGTACGTTCAATTAATTCTCGTTTTACCAGCTTTTCAATGCGCGTACTCATTGCACCAGATGACAGCATCAATGTCTGATACAGTTCGGTTGGCGTCATCGGTTGGTTGAAGCGCCTCAGTGTGGCCAAGATATCGAACTCAACCGCACTTAGATCGTGATTTTTAAATGTTATGTTTATTTTCTTATCGATAATTCTGCTCATTCGACTTAATCGGCCAACTACCCCCATAGGCGAGCAGTCAAGGTCTGGTCGTTGTTGCTGCCACTGTACCAGTAATCGATCTACATGGTCGTATTGCATTGTTACTCCCTAAATTATTTTAAAAAGATACTTGTAAAAAACGTTTTTCATAAGTATCTTTTCGGCAAAATCTTTTTAAAAAGATACTTTAAAGAAAGTTAAGTGTATTTTACCACTAATCTTGTCGGTCACAAGCACCAAACAAAAAAGTATTATGCATTACCAAGAGAGAATACATGTTTTACCCACCACTCCCCATTTGGCATATCTGCATACGCGGATCCGTGACAAATACGCTGACTTAAATACTTTCAGGCATTCCAGTGATCAGGTAATTCGTCAATTATTGATAAAAGCTTCAGAATTGTTGCCCTATTTAGAGCAGTCAGTAACCACACCTATTGGCGATGTTTATCACGGAAAAATACTATCACAGGGCATCTGCGGTGTTTCCGTCATTCGTGCTGGCGAAAGCATGGAGCGTGAGTTTAAACAAATGTTTCCAGAACAACCTATCGGGAAGATCTTGATTCAGAGGGATAAAGTCACGAAGTTGCCTAAATACTTTTACAGCCATTTGCCCTCAACAGTTGCTGAGCAAACGGTCTTCCTGTTTGAGCCAATGCTTGCAACCGGTGGTTCGTTACTCAAGGCTATTGATGTATTGCTGGAACATAGCGTTGCCATTGAAAACATCATTGTTGTGAACTTCCTGACTTCCACGGCAGGATTGGATCGGTTGTTTACCGCACACCCATTAATTCATTTGGTCACATCGTCTGTAGAAAATGCAATGAATGAAGATGCCTTTATGAGACCTGGAATTGGTGATTTTGGTGACCGCTATTTTGGAACTTATCCAGCGCAAAACAATGAATAAATATCAAACTCTTGTTAATTTGGCTTTGACTGCGCTGGCACCTATGGTCTGGGGCAGCACCTATATCGTAACAACGGAGTTATTGCCTGACAATTTACCCTTGTTGGCATCTGTGATCCGAGCACTTGGAGCAGGGCTTATTCTGCTGTTATTTTGCAAAGTCCGCCCAACAGGGGTTTGGTGGGGAAAAATCGCACTGCTCGGGTTACTCAACATCAGCCTGTTCTTCTACTGCCTTTTTGCTGCTGCTTACTACTTACCCGGGGGATTAGCTGCACTTGTCATGTCGATTCAACCGCTCATTGTTATGGGTCTCGGTGCCATCTTTTTTAAAGACAAACTCAGATTGACTCATATTCTTTCTGCTTTGGTGGGGGTTGCTGGTATAAGCCTTTTGGTTCTGAATAGTACTGCTGCACTGAATTGGTTGGGAATCCTATTTGGGTTAGTCGGTACATGCAGCATGGCTTTAGGAATTTTATTAACGAAACACTGGGGACGTCTCGAGGGCATGTCTCTACTTGGCTTCACTGGCTGGCAATTGACACTTGGTGGACTGATGCTGTTACCCATTGCGCTTTGGTATGAAGATATTCCCGAAGTACTTACAACCCTAAATATCTCTGGTTATGCCTATCTAACCTTGGTGGGAGGGGTATTTGGTTACTTTGTCTGGTTCCGCGGCATAGAAAAGTTGAATCCTGTGACGTTGTCCTTCCTTGGGTTTCTTAGCTCACTATCAGCATGCCTGCTGGGTTATGTCTTCCTTGACCAATCGTTTACTCAGCTTCAAATAATGGGATCGATTGCAATTGTTATCTCTGTTTATATGGCACGTCCACAGGCATTAAAACAATTAACAGTTCCGGTGAATACACCACCGACCTCCCCACAGCGATTAGAGAAAAAACTATGAGACTCAGTATTATTTCGGGAAGTCATCGAAAAAAATCATATAGCTTGAAAGCTGCAACCTATTTACAGCACCTGGGTCATCTCGAAGGGTTCCAGAATGTGGATGTCGTGGATTTGAGCACCCTTGATTTCCCATTGTGGAATGAAGGGGTCTGGAATGCCAGCGAAGAATGGAGTGGTTGGAAAGCACTCGCTATAGACCTAAAACTGTCTGACGCCTTTGTACTGATCACACCAGAATGGCATGGGATGGTGACGCCAGCCCTTAAGAACTTCTTAATGTTGTGTACCTCAGAAGAATTGGGTCATAAACCTGTACTACTCGCCAGTGTTTCAGCGAGCGTAAATGGTGTTTATCCGATCAGCGAGATACGGATGACAGGCAGTAAAAATAATCATGCTTGCCTTATACCGGATCACCTGATTTTTCGTCACTGTGAAACTCTTCTCTTGTCAGACAAAACGGTCAGTGATGAACAGTTCGACAAACGGGCTAGGTATACCGTCAAATCTTTAGCTGCCTATGCGAAAGTACTGGGTTCTGTCCGTACAACACTAAAGGAAGAAATGAAAAAATTCCCATTTGGTATGTAAAAAGGAGAGATCCATGCCACATATTTCCATCAAACACTTTCCTGCAAAGCTCAGTCAGGAACAGAAGAAAGAGTTATCTGATGCAATCACAATCATTATCCAAGATGCGCTTCAGTGTGATGCCAATGTGATTTCAATTGCAATGGAAGCAATAGCACCACAAGACTGGTCTATCGCTGTATATCAGCCTGAAATCGAAGTAAAACAACAGCACCTGATCAAACAACCTCGCTATTAATCATCACCGTACCCATTGAAGCCCGGGTAATTGGGACACTGAAGGAGTGATCTATGACACAAGAACGGCCTGTTATCATGTTTGATCTGGATGGCACACTATTCGATACAGCTCAGGCGATTGCCACAGCGTTTAATTCAACCTTTGAGGCTATGTTGCTCCCAACTCTGGAGGACCAAGTCATTTCCGACACCATTGGTTTACCCTTGGAAACAGCGTTTTCCAAACTTCTGAATCAACCGGAAAACACCCCGATTGTGATAGGCTGTGTTGAGGAATATCAACGTCAATTTCGGGAGGAAATACTTCCCAGAGCAAAAACATTACTCTTTCCCGGTGTTTTTGAAGGATTGCTCAACCTAAAAAGCCGTCAGTTCAATCTTGCTATTACCACTAATAAGTTCTCAAGCAGTGCCAATGCATTGCTGACCGCAGCTGGTATTGCAGACTTGTTTGACGTCGTCGTGTGCGCCGATGAAGTCTGTGAAAAAAAACCAGCTCCTGAATCTGGACAAAAAATCCTGACCTATTTTCAAGCGAAAAAAGAGCAAGCCCTGATGGTGGGTGATACAACTCATGATATCTTTATGGCAAACAACCTCGGATGCAAAGCTATTGCTGTGAATTACGGCATTCATTCTGAAGCAGAGCTTCACAAGGCCAGACCAACTTGGATGGCTCCTGACTTCAGCAGTGTAGTCGACATTTGTTGTGAGCATTTTCGATAAAATCACATGCTTCTCTTAAGTCGATAGCAGAAGACCACACCTTATCCGAAAAGCTAACTTTAAATAAACCTTGTCTACAGTAGATGTAATATGGGAAATAAATATAATCTTGTCACATCAATTCCACATAGCCTTAGTAGCGCATCATTTTACACATCTTTAATCGTATACTTTGTGTCAATAAGCAAAAAAGATGGAGCGAGGCTTTATCAGTTTGTTACGTTTACGCTTAATAAGATCTACCCATCAATATTGATGAAATTATGTGCTAACTAAGTTTGAAAATGACCTGCGTACAAAACAACACACCGAAGATATTTTTAAAACAAAAGAGTCGTTTCGTAGGCTGCCCGGAAATGGATACTGATAGCGAGACACAAAAAAAGTGGACTGATTTACTGAAAAATCTGTTCCCTGTAGAGGTGGCGTTATCTTGTCAACCTGTACCCTTTTTTGAAGAGGTAAAGTCATCCGGGGCCAGGTATGGAATAAGGCTGCCTGAGGGGCTGAAGTCTGCTTCCGTATCTCGACAAAGAGATTATTTTGCAGGTCGCTATTGTGCCCGACAAGCTTTGTATCATATGGGGTTTTCTGGTTGCTTGGATATTCCTAAAGGCAAAGACGGTTGCCCGATCTGGCCAAGGGGGGTAGTCGGTAGCATCTCTCATGCTGAAGGCTTGGCAGTGGCGGTTGTTACTAATTGGAAGAATGCTCAGGGTATCGGGATAGACCTTGAGAAAAAGGTGTCTGACAGGGAAGGTAAGCAGCTGCTTCCTGTAATAGCCACTCGTAACGAAACTGCTATCATCACGACCCGTTTTCCAAATGATACAGGTGCAGCCTTTACAACCTTGTTTAGTGCCAAAGAGGCTATTTATAAAGCTCTTTACCCTCTTGTTGGGCATTTTTTTGATTTCTCAGAAGCGCGGTTGACAGGTTATCACAGGATAGATCATCGGTTAGAATTTGATTTGTCGGCAGACTTGTTAAAAAAGACTGGAGTATCCCAATTTCATGTATCTTTTGGTGAAGTAGATACTTATGTGGTGACAGGGTCAGTATGTTGATGTTTTCGGTTGGTATGTACTCAAAAGGCCGCACATGAATCACATGACAACAATCGCGCAGCATTCTCAATTACCAGACTCAACCGTGGGAATATTCCACTACCTGTAAGTCGGTCTGTTAAGTAATGCCAGAATTGCGTATTCTGGCGAACATGAACGCTCATTCTGGTGTATCGTGAACACCTTCACTCCCTTAAGCATCGCCTCCTTTAATTTCTAGCTTTAGTGTTCACGGTCCGCCAGTTTTGTTTTCGCTTTTCTCATGGATTCTCCCTTGAGTTCTATCCGGTGGGCGTTATGGGTCAACCGATCCAGAATCGCATCGGCCAGGGTGGCATCGCCTATGCTGCTGTGCCATTTCGACACCGGCAGCTGGCTGGTGACGATGGTTGAGCTCTGGTTGTGCCGGTCATCCATGATTTCCAGCAGGTCGTTGCGCTGGCTCTGAATCAGGGGCTCAAGGCCCCAGTCATCAAGTATCAGCAGGTCAACCCTGGCCAGTTGCCTGAGCTGTTTCGTATAACTGCCATCGCCGTGTGCTATGGTCATGGCTTCCAGCAACCGGGAGGTGCGGAAGTAGCGAACGCTGTAACCACGCAGACAGGCACCGTGCCCGAAGGCACAGCTCAACCAGCTTTTACCCGTACCACAGGGGCCGGTCAGCAGCAGGTTCTGTTTGCGGCGCAACCAGTCACAGGTGACCAGTGTCGCTATTTTCGATTTGCTGATGCCCCGTGGCTGCTCGTAGTCAATGTCTTCCAGGGTGGCCGCCAGCTTGAAGCGTGCAGCCCTGAGCAACCTTGCCAACCGCTTGTTGTTGCGGTCGGCATCTTCCTGGTCAACCAGCAGGGCAAGTCGTTCTTCGAAGCTGAGCCCCTCATAGGTGCCTGGCTGCTCCTGCTGAAGCTGCAGGGCATCGGCCATACCGCTGAGTCTGAGGGCACGTAAACGGGTCATGGTTTGATTGATCATGCCCTTAACCCTCATTGAAAGAAGTCAGCGCCACGAATGTTCTCGTGGCTGACGGTGACACGGGTTTCCTGTTCTTTCGCCGGTGTTAACGGAACCTTGTCCAGTCCGGACTGCAGGATGGAACGCACATTGGCAACCCGTCGTCCGCCACAGGCAATGGCCCGATGGCAGGCAGCATTCAGACGCTGGGTACCGTATTCCCGCTCCATGTTCAGAAGCCCGAGACAGGCCCGGTAAGCCTGTTCCGGGTGTTGCTTGCTATCCAACAGTTGCTGGGTAAATCCGAGCACATCAGGCCCGATTTTCTGTGCCCAGTTCTTAAGCCGACCGGGTGTCCACTGTTGCTGTTTCTGGTGCCGGGTTGGCATGTGTTCAGGCCGGGTGGTAAAGCCACCGCTGTTATACTGCCGTACGTGGCTGGTGACCGGTTTTCCTTTGTAGAGTATCTGGACCGTGTGGTGACTGGCCCTGATTTCCACCTCTTCTTTTACCAGCTGGTGTGGTACGGAGTAGAAGTGGTCGCTGAACCGGATATGGTAATCAATACTGACCCTGGCCACCTTGAACTCCAGGTGCTCAAAGGCCTGTCTGGGTAATGACATCAGGGCCGGTCTGTCCAGCTCATCAAACAGACTGCGCCGACAGCCTTTTTGCTGCCGGAATGGCCGGTTATTCAGGTCTTCCAGCAAGCGTCCTATTTCCCAGTTCAGCTCTGACAGGGAGAAGAATCTGTGGTGACGCAGGCGCATCAGGATCCAGCGCTCCACCAGTTGGACGCCGACTTCTACCTTGGCCTTATCCTTCGGTTTATAAGGCCTTGTCGGCATAATCGAGCAACCAAAGTGTTCAGCCATGTGCAGGTAGCTTCGGTTGATGTCCGGGTCGTATCGGCAGGCTTTGGTCACGGCACTGCGCAGGTTATCCGGCACCAGCATTTCAGGGACACCGCCAAAGAACTTGAAGGCACGCACCTGAGAGCTGATAAAGTCGACAGAGCCCTGGGTCCAGGAAGCCTCGGCAAAGGTGTAATTGGAGGCACCCAGGACGGCAACGAAGATCTGTGCGGGCGCGGTTTCTCCGGTTGTCTTGTTCACCACAGGCACGGTCAGGCCAGCGTAATCAACAAACAGCTTCTCACCGGCCCGGTGATGCTGGCGCATGGAACGCTTTTGTTTGTTATTCCACTGCCGGTAACGGTGACAGAACTGAGAGTAACTGTAGGCATTGTGTGGGTAGGCCTCACAGTACTCCTCCCACACCAGCTGCTTGGTCATCCCCTTAGACTTCAGCTCCTTATGAACCTCCTGCCAGTCGGGGTCGACCATATTCTGCTCAGGGCAGGTAACCGGTGCTGGAGCCAGTTTGTTGATCAGGGCCGTGCCGTCCATGCTCTCAGGCAGTGGCCAGGACAAGCCGACAGCCTCAAACCGGTTAAGGTATTTGTTAACCGCCCCGACACTGACGCGAGTGCTTCTGGATATTTGCCGGGTGCTGAGCTGGCACTCAAACCGGAGTCGAAAGATTTCCTGTAATTTACGCATTGATAACCCCTTTTTCTTTTTCATGCCGCTGAATCCTTTTTTTCATGGATTAGTGCAAGCGGCACAATGTGAGTAAAATCAATGCCTAAGAGAGGTTTTTCGTATGGTTTTACAATTCATTCTGGCACTGTGAACACCGATTCTGGAGGGTGTGAACAGTGATTCTGGAAAATTCCAAAAAGTGTTCACGGTAAAACCAGAATGGGTGTTCACGCTCGGCCAGAATGAGTGTTCACGGTTGGCCAGAATCGGTGTTCACGATGGGCCAGAATATGCAAGAATGAAAGCCCGTACTGCCGACACGTTTTTTTTCAGGCTTGCAAAAGTAACTTTGCTCTATCGAACATCCTCACTTTTGGTTTCGTAATCTCGTATCTGCCTTTCGCTGAGATTGTTATGAAGTGGCAATGCTGGGTTATCCAGAACCAAAAGGCTTGAGCATTCTTGAAAACTATGTCGGTATTGAGTTTTTTTCGAGAAAACTCAACATAAAAGTGAAAATGTAGGCCAGACACCATGGTGGCAACCGGTTACTTCCCGCCGCTGATGATGCATATGGTGGCCAGCGGTGAGGCAACCGGTGAGCTGGATCAAATGCTGGAACGGGTGGCCAACTATCAGCAGCAGGAAATGTACAATAAAATAGCCCTGCTGGGGTTGTTTGAACCGCTGATGCTGGTGATTATGGGGGGCATGGTCATGCTGATAGTGCTGGCGATTCTGCTGCCGATTTTGAATATGAATCAGTTGCTGGTTGTGTGAGAAAAGCTGACTCATAATAAAAGAAATTCGTTATTTCTTAATAAAAACACGATAGTTACGTGATGTTTATGAAGATTTGTTACGGTTACGGGCCACATACCATCAAGACTTTCTTTCAGGTAGATCACCTTACGACCAATTTTTATGAATGCTGGGCCAGAAATATCATTCACCTGGCCATCTGTCCGATAATGATCAATCAGTGATTTTGAAAAACCTGTATAGTTCGACGCCTGCTCCGGGGTAAAACCTCGTTTGATTGCGTCCTGCTCAAAAACTTTTTTTGCCATAAGCCGTATCCTTGCTGTGAGTGCAAAGATAGAAAACCATAGAAAGAAACCACCAAACAGGGAGCGGACTTTCTGAAGAAGGGGGCGGACTTAGGTGAATAGCCCAGTCAGTAAGGGGTCAGAGAGAGATGAACAAATTTAACTTTTGGGTGCCCCCATCTTCCAGTTGACCATTGTTAGAATTCGATCGACAGCCTTTCCACTCAAGTGATTATGGTGCTGTTTTAAATATCCTCTCATCACCTCTTTTTGCGATTTCTTCCGTACTTCTTGTCCATGAAACTCATACCAAAGGTCAACAGCGATAACCAATTCTTCTTGGTATGCCGGAAGTGAAGAATCTCTGAAGAGGCAGGCCAGAGCCAATTCTTTTTCCAGCTCTTCCACTCTCAACTTCAGAGTTTTATTTTCCGTGGCTGTCTGAGTGGATGACGCTATTTGTTCAACAACTCGCCCAGAAACAACTGAAGGATGAAAAGGCAGTAAAAACTCTGGAAATATTCCTCTCTCGCAACAGTATTTCTGTAACTCAAGTTTGGTGATCAATATCGACTCACGAGTCACTCCATCCCAAGCTAAATAGCTATGAAAACTCAGTTCGGTCTTACCTTCTTTATGTCGATTCAGTATTGTCGAGTAGTTTTTTTGCGCTTCCTTAAATCTTCCCAGCCAATGATTACCAAGCAAATAGTCTTCTCGTCCACGATGGATAGTCCCCAATCTAGATTGTCGAATACTATCAGACTCCCTTTCCTGTTCCCGATACCAGTCCACAAACTCATCGAAACTGCCAGCAGTCTCAATCCCAGCCAATAGCAGGCAGGAATGTTCAAGTTCTTGACCTACATTTAACTCTTCTTCATCCGTAAACCGTAATTGAACAGTCATCACATACGTCCTTGTTGCAACATATAGCAACCAATAACCTGCCATTACGAATTATTTTTGGCAATAACCAACTTCGGGATGACTGCAAATTCTCAAAGACTAAAACTGAAATGTATAAATACGAGACCAACATCGATTTATGGCAAGGTTCGGCAGCAAAACGGCTGAACAAGTCTCAAATAAAGTGCATTATCCGCATGGATTAAAAGCTTTCAAAATGTACACTCGGCATCATCAAACCCCCTGTTTCAGAGCCACAAATTTGAACATCAGCCGTCAACTAACATTCATAGTTATTCTCGGATTAACCATTGCCTCTACAGGATGTACATCCGTAGCCCGGAAGGTTGGAGAACTTCAAATCGCTGTATACGAAACCTATTACAATGCTTTTGACCAGATGGCACGTAATGGAGCTGAAGAAAGCTGTCAGAAGCAGCAGGAAGAATCATCAGGGCAAATGGATTCTCTTGCCTACGAACAGTGTCTGGCCTCTGAATATCAGCAACAGATGGATTTCTATGTCAGTACCATGAATCGAGGTATTCAGAACTCATCTGCCAGAAGGGCGACACAGTCCAGCTACGGCACCAAAGTCTACCGAGCAGACGAATGCATTGGGTCTATAGTGAACGGCGTGTGTCACGGCTCTATTCTGCCCAAAACAGCGAATCATCCAACCTGCTATGGTCAGATGATTAATGGTCAGTGTACGGGGCCAATGTTTTAAGAAGAGCAAGCTGTAAGCCAATATCAAGCAGCCGGTTGAAGAAAAAACCTGGCATCAAGCCTTCTCAGCAGGGTAAATGTGCTCATGTACTGCACATCAAACTGGTTGCAGATATTCGGTATTTTTACTTTCTTGCTGTTTGCAGGTACCAGTGCTTCATGGGTAACCAGTACCGCCCCTGTTACCTTTGCTTTGGCCACCAGCCATGGGTCAGCGACATTGAGAAAAGGCGCAAAGTGCTTCTCTTCATAGTTTTGAACGACATAATTGGCGATTTCCGTATAGATTTCCTGTGTCTGCTGATCATCAACAGGCAGAAAAAAATCCGGTTCATTTCGTCCTTTAACCCAGGAACTCAACTCGTCTTCCTGCTTTTTCAACTCTCTGGCGACTTCACTGATACTGCCTATACGGCCCAGGCCATTCTCCCGCTCAAGCCAATCCCAATACCCGGGACAGATGTCCATAGCATAGTATTGTTTTTTCGCCTGGATAAACGTGTTCGCGTCCAAAAGGTATTGCATCAACAGCTCACCCTACATTAAGAGGCTATCCATTCAGAGACTTGGCAAAATCGTTGAGAGTACTGATCTTATTGATATTCAAAAGCCGGGAAGCATCCCTGAGTAACAAGCGCCCTTCCATTGCAGCCCCCACAACAGCCGTAGAAAAAAGAACGCCATTGCGTGTTTTCAGGTTCAGATTAAAAGAACCACCACCGCCTTTTTGATTCCGGAACTTTTTCAGCTCAGCATGATAAAAGTCCAGATACTCCTCGCGGGGAATCAGACCAAGATCATAGGCACGACGTGCCAACACCATGGGGCTGACCTTATAAACCTTTTTTAAATCCGCACAGTTTTCCACCAGGCTGCGCTTTGCCTGCCAGTCATTCACAAACTCTTTACCAGGCACCAGAAACTCAGCAGCAACCCGATTACAAAATGCCTCTTCCTTCCTCTGGTGACCTCGTTCAGAAAAATCATCCAGCGGAACATTAGAAATACCACTGTTACCCACCCACAAATGGGCAAGTTCATGAACCAGGGTAAACAGCCGCGCGGCAGGTGCATCGGCCGCATTGATAAAGATCAGCGGGGCATAATCATCACTGATGGCAAACCCCCGAAACTCTTCCACAGACAGTTTTCTATTAGAACTACTGCCGACAATGCCGCTTCGCATCACCAGAATGCCCACGGCTTCCGCCCTTTCAATCAGCAAGCTCAGGTATTGCTCCCAGTTCCGGGCACCTTTCCGTAAAGCGGCCGTTACACCCAACGTACGAGCGATATCCTCAGCCACACTGGCAGCGTCGTCATTCAAAGAACAGCGGCCTATAAACTCAACTTTGTCATTCCCGTTTTCAATCTGGTACTCCCGAAACCACTCTTGCTTGAGCAGCACATTATTCAGGAGATCACGGAAATTCTGCCCCAGCTCAGGGGATACCCGACTGCCCACGGTACGCAGGTCAGGTATGGGCAAAGGAGCTTCAGGAGGCTCTTTAAGAAACAGATAACCGAAAGGAATCCGGAGGTGGCTTGCCAGCTTCTGAGCCTGGGAAAAACTGGGCCGACTTTTGCCCTGTTCCCACTCAAGCAGCTTTTCGGGCTTCTGTTTTAACTTTCCCGCCAGATCAGCAGGAGCCATCCCGGCACGCTCTCGCGCCCAGTGGACAATCTCCGGATTGATCATGGCTTCGTTCATTATTGAGGTCCATTCTGTAATCGTGGGGATAATATCATTATGGATTACCCATCGGTAGCATGAAGGCTTGGTTTAATGCCCCCAGCTAGCTAACGAGGGAAAACCACGGTTGCCTTCCCATCCTCCTGATATGTACCTCTCTGTGTATACTTTACCAACCGATCAGAATATTGCTCTCGACTTAACAAATTAAGATCATGGGTTTCTGATGGGCCACCCTTAACGCTCTGAATCGTTCTTACGTTTTTGCAACAACTGCTTTTCCAGATGTTCAAGAGCTTCCATTTCTTTTCTGTCGGCTTCCAGAGCCTCAGCCTGATTACGCTGAGTATTGAACTGGTCATAACGCTCACCCGCTATTTTTTCCATACTCTTGCGGCTGACTTGTCCTGCATTGCTCAGTAATGGCTGTTCATTAAAAGTCATAAAATTATTGATATAATCACGCCAGCTGGCCAGCGTGAGATGCTGTTTTTGTTTTGCTCTCAGCTCGGCAAAATCAAAAAACATCGACACCAGACGATTCAAGTGATCCAGCTCTTATGCATTCAAATAGTTCTTGGCAATCACCACATCGGCTTTTCTGACCCTGTCACCTGCAAAGCTCATTAGCCCCATATTGGGTTGATCCGGGTTCGAGCGTTCAACAATCAGCTCAGCCGCCGTATGACCCGTGACCGCAAAAAACAGTTTGTTCTGAACTTCGGAGAACAGTCGTTGCGTATCTTTTTCATTAGCTCGATAGTCTTCCGCCAGCGAACAAATCTCGCACTTTCTGATAAAAACGAAGCTCTGAAGAGCGAATGACCCGAATACGCTCCAGCAACTCATCAAAATAGTCCCACCGGGGTTGCTTCAGGCGTTCATCATCCATAACAAACCCTTTCACCATATACTCACCCAAAGTGCGGGTTGCCCATTGACGGAACTGGGTGCCACGTATTGATCGGACACGGTACCCCACAGCAAGAATCATGGGGAGAGCGTAGTGGACAACAGAGCGCTGAACCTTTCTCGTTCCTTCTTGTTGAACTGTCAAGTATTCCTTGACAGTTGCCTCTGCCTGCAACTCTCCCTCTGTCAGAATATTGTTCACGTGCAGGCTGATATTCTGCTTGGATGACTGAAACAAATCGGCCAGTTCAAGCTGACTCAGCCATACCTGCCCCTCAAGCGTTTTAAGAACAAATCGGGCCTCTCCATCGTCTGTGGTATAAAGGATCAGGTCGTTATCAGCCATTCATGATTCTCCGGTGTTTAACTATGGCATCTGCTTTAAGTACGTCGTACTGGAACGTCATATCGGTAGTCAGTTGTTACTGATTTCATTCCCCTGCTTTAGAGCCTTCCGTATCTGAATATACCGTGTCGCATAGTACAGTAGGCATTCCCACGGAGACCGTGGGAACGAGTTCAGGGACTTTATGCATTCCCACGGGGGCCGTGGGAACGATGTCATAGAACTGAGTTGCTAAAGTTCGCCAGCGAAGGCTTTTTGGCTGAGGGAGTGAAAGAGGGTGCCCATTTCTGAGCTTGACACTGTCATCATGCCCAACCTGTCCCGAACAGCAAGTTCAATCTGCTGATATTTATTCTGCAGGTCAATTGGTGGCATTAAAATTTTTATATTTTGCATTTCTTGAGCATTAATATTCGCCATGCCAACAATGCTCTTGCACATGGTCAGCAATGTCTTTTTCCCGTGCCTGGAGTTCAAATATGCAGAAATGTAGTAGGGGTTTCCTCTTTCATTCACACGTCCACGAATAAGATAACCTGCCAAAGCCATGGGGTAATCAAAGTCATAAACAGCAGTCTTACCAACCAACTCACGGGAGTTTGTACGGTTAAATATCAGATCACCTTGCCGGGCCAAGTATTTTGGTTTATCCGCATGGGAAAGATCGACGAACTTTAAGTCTGTTAAATTCCATTTCCCCCCGTAAGTGATGTTTCCCATACGTAAAACGGGATATTCCCCATCAGTTTCTGATGCCTTGGCAGATGTGCCATATTTAGCTTCAGCCAACAGATCGCGAATTGAGCCTACTGGAAAACCCTTAGGGTTAGTGACCGGATCACCAAACATATCCAGGAACACACTACGGAGGAAGTCGTCAGCAAGGGCAATGGCCTGCTGGCGTTTCTGGCGTAGCTGGTCGGCTTTATCCAGTATGGCGGCAATGCGTTTTTGTTCGGCCAATGGTGGGAGTGGTAAAGCAAGTTCTCGTAGAACCTCCAACTTGATTCCCTTTACCGTTGCCCCCTGACCTTGAGCTTCAATAAACCCTGAACTGTTTCCGAGAAACCTCAAAAGATAGTCGGTACTCAGCTGGTTTTTATCTTTTATCAGGAGCGCCTTCACATCTTGATTAATAGCCATATCGCAACCAGTCAGTGCAACCTTGCCAAGTGCCATTCTGGTGGGAACAATAAGAGTTCCAGCAGGAATTATATTGGTTGCCGAGTTCTCAACGCCCTCCCTGGTAATATAATTTTGCGTTTTAGTGATCAGACTTCCTTTGAAATCCTTAACACTTGCCCAAGGTATATCACCATTCCAATACTTTTCAACTCGTTTACTTGGTGTCCCACCACCCTTGATATCAACAAGTTCACCCAGCTTAACCAAAGGCCAACTCACAACATCTCCTCCAGCTCCACCAGCTCCTGCTGAATATCCGCCTCCAAAGCCTTCAGCCGTGCCAGTATCTCTTTAGGCGGCTCATACTGCTCTTCCTGATACACCACCTCTTTATAACGGTTGATGGACAGGTCGTATTTATTGGCCTTCAGGTCCACTTTAGGTACAACAAAAGCCTTCTGAGTACGGTCCTGAAAATCCGTTTCAGCAACCCCTTCCGGGTGTTCACTCATAAATTGCGTCTGCAATTTATACCCCATAAAGACATCCACCGGCCGCCCTTTGCCCTGGCGATACTGCTTCCAACTGGCAATCAGATGGGGCAGGTCATTTTTGGCAATCGGTGTCCGTTTGTCATCCAGACTATAACCGTCGTTTGCCAGGTCATAGAACCAGACGTCATCGGTCTCTCCACCCTTGGTAAAAATCAGAATCGCCGTGGCCACACCGGCATAAGGCTTAAACACACCGGAAGGCAGGTTGACCACCGCCTCCAGCTGGTTTTCTTCCACCAGCTTTTCCCGCAGGCTCTGGTGTGCCTTGCTGGAACCAAACAGCACTCCCTGGGGCACAACCGTGGCACTGCGACCACCCACTTTCAGCATTTGCAGAATACGGGCGCAAAACAGCAGCTCGGTCTTTTTGGTCTTGACGGTTTTCAGCAATACCGGGTCAATGTCTTCTTCATCCAGTGTGCCGGTAAAGGGCGGGTTGGCCAGAATCAGATGAAACGCATTGTGGGAGGCTTCCGGGAATTTGTCGCTGAAACCCAGGCTCATGGTGTCCTGGTAGTGGATATCCGGCTCGTCCACCCCGTGCATAATCAGGTTCATGGCGGCAATGCGCAGCATGGTGGAGTCAAAGTCATAACCGTGGAACATGTCGTAGTCCACATGGTTCCGGTATTCATTCAGCAGATCACCGGAATAGACATACTGTGCTTCGGGTTCGCCCTTCTGATTAATAACCATCTCTTTATGGACGGAATCCAGGGAACTGTATTTTTCCAGCAGGTATTCGTAACTGGACGACAGAAAACCACCGGTCCCACAGGCAGGGTCACAGATACGCTCATGACGGGCCGGGTTAGGCTCCATCATCTCCACCATGGCCCGGATGATATGACGTGGGGTACGGAACTGGCCGTTGATGCCCGCCGTGGTCAGTTTACTCAGCAGGTATTCGTACAGATCACCCTTGGTGTCCCCCCGGTCCAGCGGTAACTGTTTGATCATCTCTACTGCTTTTACCAGCAGACTGGGCTTAACGATTTCCAGCCGGGCATCCTTCATAAAGTTACCGAGCAGCGAGCCTTTCTCACTCAGCGTTCTGAAGTGACGAAATACCTCATCCCGCACCAGCTCCATCATTTCATCAGCACCCAGGTTGGCAAAATGGCTGAACCGGTAATCCTGCTCATGGGCAGCAAAGCGGGGCTTGAAGTCTACCCCTGCGAGCGCCTTACGCTGCTCGTCCTTGCTCTCCTGCATATCCAGCATGCGGGAGTACATCAGGTAGGTGATCTGTTCAATCACAGTAAGCGGGTTGGTGATACCGCCCACCCAGAACTCTTCCCAGAGCTTGTCGATTTTGCTTTTCAGATCGCCGGTGATCATGGGTGATGCCTATTTCACTTTAAAGGGGGTATAAAATGGTGGGAGTATACGGATTTTGGTTTGTAATTTCCCGACATCCTGTTTCACAGGGCCAGAGATGAATCTTACCTGGATGGGTTAAGCCAATAATGCAGTATTGTACTGGTCAAAGATACGTAGCGTCTTGAGTTTGGCACCAAGTTACAGGCGAAGGCATAGAAGCCCACTGTTTTCTTCAGCCAGAAACTGGTTGATGCAATCCTGATTATCCATAATCAGAGACTGTACCGCAGCCAGTCGAGCATTCCCGATCTGAATATGGATGACTTTAGGAGGAGGGCCAAGGCGGCTCCAGTAATCGACAAAATCCCGGTCTTTAGTCACAATTGCCAGATCCTGGTGTTTCGCATAGTCCCAAACGCTCTGATCTGAAGCACCTTCCCCCAAAGTCGCTACCCTTGAAACGGCAACCGCTCCCCTGAACGGCTTGCTGACCATCCTCGCCAGCTTATATGACAGGTTTTCATCAAACAGCAGCACTACGCAGCATTCCCTTTCGGCAGGTGGCTCGCTGCATATTCCAGCGCTGCCCGGATCCTGGTTTCATCCAGGCTGGGAAAATCAGAAATAATCTCCCCATAGGTCATGCCTGAACCCAACATTTCCAAAATGCTTTCCACTGTAATCCGGGTACCTTTGATGCAGGGTTTGCCTCTCATTACATCGGGCTTACACTCTACCAAGATATTACCGTTAATCACTTGCCATCTCCTTTCGCCGTGATTTATTCCTGACCTATTCTAGTCTTGCAATGGCTCAATCGCCATTACTCTATACAGGGCTCAGGTTGTTGCCTTGCCAATATCAACCGATACCCCATCCACAATGGCTTTAATGGCCATCACCTGATCCATATCCGGGAACAGGCCGGTAATGCCTTCACCATGGATGCGGGTAAAGGGCTGATCAAACAGTTGCGCCATTTCGATGGTGCCGTAATCCCGTATGTGGTTTTTCAGCAAATCCAGAAAGCGAATCTGCTGGCTGCTTAGATTGTATTGAGCGGCAAAACCGGCAAATTTTTCGGCTACAGCCTGGCTCTCCATACCAATCAGGGTTCGCAGAATCTGATCCAGCCCCGCAGAGGCTTCGGGGTAGAACTCTTTCAGTACCCGGATATCCACATTCGGATTCTGAACCAGAACCAGCTTTGCCAGCTCATCCAGCTCTTTGGGCTGTACCGGTTCCCCCCGACGGATTTTCATCAACACGGGGTTACTGGTGAACAGGGGTTCCAGTGCGCCCTGAACCTGCTGACGGTAGAGTTTAAAGTCCACCGACTTGATATTGGTCTCCCGCCGTTTGATCTCGTACTTGCCCTGATCTTCACGGATATCCGTTTCCACGGGGGGTGTAGGGGGCGGAGTTACGTCGCCCTCCATCAGGTACATGATCCCCCTGAGGCGGGTACGGGCATGTTCCAGTTCGGCAAAGCTGGCGTTGTGCCACCAGTCCAGGTCCCGGAGCTGGTTAATGATGTCACCCTGCTGCTGGACCTGAGCCAGATGCGGGGGTAGCTGATCCAGTTTCTGGATAACGATGGACCACTGTTTTTCCAGTCCGCTTTTGTTGGTGTACAGGGCAGTCTGGGCGGTAATCATATCCAGATCAAAACGCATGGCATTCCCCTGCCCCCTGACATCCACCCACTGCATCAGAGGACCGATGTCATCCAGCAGTTGCTGCTGGGTTTGGGGAGCAAACTGTTCCAACCGTTTCAGGTCACTCAGCCGGGCACGGATCTGCCACTTTTCCTGAACGGCAATGGATTTTTCATCCAGTGCAGACACCTGCTCATGAAGCTGTTTGGCAATGATGGCCAGACTGCCCTGTTCAAACTTTTTCTGTGCCGCTTTGGCCAGTTCGACCCAGGCTTCCAGCCGTTTCTGTGCCAGTGGCTTGCCGGTGGTTGGCTGCACCTCGGGTGGCTCCTGCTCGAAGTACTCGAAGTTGGCCCAGTGATCGAAAATACGGAATTTTTCCTTGTCTTTCCCTGCCCCGTACAGGTCTTTGCAAAGGCGAGTCCCCCGGCCAATCATCTGCCAGAATTTCACTTTGGACTTCACCGGCTTGGCAAACACCAGGTTGACCACTTCCGGCACATCAATACCGGTGTCGAGCATGTCCACCGAAATGGCAATGGTCAGCTCTTTGTTGGTGCTAAGATCACCGCCTTTAAAATCTTCAATGAGTTGTTCTGCCCTCGGGTCATAGTTATCGATGACCTGACAGAACTTACCGGCAAACTGCGGATACATCTCATCAAAAACGCTTTGCAGCAGAACCGCATGCTGATGGTTGCGGGCAAAGACAATACTTTTGCCCGGAAGCTGTTCATCCCGGTCCCGGATACCATGCTCCATCAGGTTGCGCATAATGGCCCGATTGGTGTCCCGATTATAGATCGCCTTATCAATGACCTTGGCATCAAATTCCAGGGTGTTCGGGTCGATGCCCTGCGCTTCCAGTTGGGCAATCTGTTCATTGCTGAGGTTGTCTTTTTTAATACCCTCACGGAGGAATTGCGTGGTGTGGGTAATGACCTCAAAGGGCACCAGATGATTGTCGTTTATCGCCGCTTCCAGTGAGTATTCATAGGTGGGTATACGGCCTTCGCAACCAAACAGGCCGTAGGTGGTGTGGCCGATCATATCCACGGGCGTTGCGGTCAGGCCAACCTGAAGGGCATCGAAGTATTTAAACAGGTCCCCGTAAACGTTATAGATGGAACGATGGGATTCATCCGCAATGATCAGGTCAAAATAGCCCACATCGTACCGATCCATAATGTTCATCATTCCGGGATAGGTAGAGATGAAGATGCGGGAGGTGTCCTGGTACTTTTTATCCGTTCGACCTACCACATAGATAGGGTCACGGATGAATTCATTAAATGCATTCCGTGCCTGCTTACGTAGCTCTTTTCGGTCACAGAGGAAAAGCACCCGCTTGGCCCATCGGGCATCGAGCAGCCGTTTGGTCAACGCAATGGCAACACGGGTCTTACCGGTACCGGTAGCTTGGACAATCAGGGCCTTGCGATGTTTATCCGTAAAGCGTTCACCGACTCGGGCAATACTCTCCAACTGATACAGACGACCGGCAATATGGGTGTCAACCGGCACTTCTGCTAACGGTCGACAGCCCGTACGTTGTTGAACCAGGTAGGCCAGACTTTCAGGGCTGTAGAAACCAAAGAGTTTTCTCGGTGGATAGTTTCGGGCTGGGTGGTCGTCCCAGAGGTAAATATCGTAGCCGTTTGTATAAAAGATCGCAGGGCGCTGACCGTACTGCTTTTCCAGCCAGTCGGCATAGTGCTTGGCCTGGGTACGACCTTTTTCTGCCGCCACCTGGGTACGCTTGGCTTCCACGACAGCTAACGGTTTACCGGTATCGTCCCAAAGCACATAGTCCGCGTAACCATCGCCACTGTTGGTGGGTTGCTCTTTGACCGGATGCTCCTGGGTGACCTGAGCTGTATCCTTTACACCCTCAGCGACATCCCAACCGGCAGCGATCAGGCGAGAGTCGATCAGGCGACGGCGGGTTTCGGCTTCATCCAGCTCCAGAATGTTGGCTGCCTGCTCATTCTTCTGGCGCAGGGCCTCCATCCTTTGCTGGAACTCTTCGGCCTTCTCTTTTTGTAGCTGCAACTCACGGAGAATACCCATTTCCCGTTGTTGGATAGCTTCGAGTTCTTCCCTGGCTTTCTCCAGTTGGGCCTGTTTCTGATCCAGCTCTTTTTTGGTCAGCTCGCTACCCGTCTGATCCGATGAAGCCTGGGGCAACTGGAATTTTGCGATGTCGTCTGCATGCCCATTGGCATAACGCAGGTAGATCCATGCACCCATGATGAAGGCTTCTTTCAACAGCCACCGGGCATCATTCACCTTGATCACATCACCATGAGCAGCCCGGTTACCATGAATACGAATGGCATCCATCTTCACCTGAATGGCCTCGGGAATCGTACTTTTAAAGGCATCCGCCTTCATCAGGTCATAGAGACTGGAACGATACCCTTCAGGCAAACGCTCCTGACGGTAAAGCCACCGGATAATCAGCTCAAGGTAGTTCCGGAGCTTGATCAGACAGCTCTCAGGATCAGTGTGGACATACTCTTCTGCCTTACTGCTCAAGTTGGCCAGTTCCGGCCAATGGGTGCGCAGCATTTCAAAGTTCAATGACTTCTGCATGGCTGACCATCTTATAATCAGAGTGCCTGCCAAGCGATAAAGGCAGGAAAATAGACGACAAAGAAAAATATTGTATCCTCAGGCTGCCCCGATATTCCATACCGAAATATGCTAACTGAATAGAGGGTGACAGTGACCAGGCTACCAGGCCTGTGTTATTGGCAGGGGGATTCCGCAAAATTTTTTTTCAGCCATAGCGATATAAGAAAGGCTGCCAAAGTATGGGTAGATGATTTATCCCCCCCCTCCAGTTATCAATGGCAAAGTGTGCATGCATTACCCCTCGACTGCTGACTTGGCAGGCGTGGGTGTCAGGTCCGGCATACGGGGTACTTCCCCACCCTATTTCATTTAATACTCACTGTTCAGCCAGTTGCTGTCCTGGACCTGTTCAACATGACCTTCAGGGCGATCTTCCGAATCGAAAATCTGGATAAAGTTAATACGGCTCTCTTCCTGAGCCTTTTGCTGATAGTCACCGTCCATCTTATTCAGTTCAGCAATGGCGGCCGTGGCAGCTCTCGGGTTTCGCATCCGTAAATCACCCTCTGGCGTTTCGATCACTTCACCACAGAACCGCGCGATCTCCCAGAGCTTGGTACGCTTGTCCCGAGCAGTGATATTCAGCTCACGACTGAGCTTACCCTGACGCACCCGAATTTCGGTGGCAATGTCAGCATTTGTTAACAGGCGACAACCCTGAGCTCTGGCAGTCTTGGGACTATAGCCAGCGGCAATGGCAGCTCGGGTCGCGTTCTGGTCAATCAGGTACTCATCAACGAAACGGCGCTGTTTGTCATTCATGGCAATCATCCTTGATGGCATTGAGATCATCATACCATGCAATCCCTGAACTAAAGACTAAACGGCTATAAGTCAGCGGACGTGAGTTGCAAGAATAAAAAAGGGTAGGGCTCTGAACAGTAGTCTAGAATTGCTGTTTCCACTTGTTACTGGAAATGTAGTGGAAAAAGAAATTTAAGTGCTTTTAACGAAGAGAAAATAGGAGATAAGACATTGATTTTACTGGCGCACCCGAGAGGATTCGAACCTCTGACCTCTGCCTCCGGAGGGCAGCGCTCTATCCAGCTGAGCTACGGGTGCACTTCCAGAGCAGCAGACAGCGGCTCCAGCGGTTGCCAATAATACTGATCCGCCCTCGGGCTGTCTATGATTTTTTTGCTGCTGTCTGGTGCCAATATCAAAAGCATCTCAGTCTCCTTTTAATAACCTGCTCCCATCATCTGCATTCCGTGAGCTGGCTCAGCAGGCTGTTCAAGCCCCGGTCGAGTGCTTCACAATGACAAGCCATAGTAATTACCGAAACCCACGATATATAAACCCCTGTTTCAGGGATACCAATTGTTCTATAATCCCATTGCCCAGAATAATTCGGCTACACAGGCGAAAGCTTATCAGTGAGTCTTAAGCTACTTTTTACCAGCTCTGGCAACGCCTAAAATAAGATAGCCATTAATCGCCTTAAGAGGACAAGCGAGTGTCAAGGGGAACTCATATGCGTGCTTTGATTCTGTTAGTCGGGGGACTATTCGCGTCGCTGGTGTTTGCCAAGCCGACTGCTGACCTTGATTCAATTACTCGTGGTGAGATAAGCGAGCGTCTTGCTCCTGTGGGTTTCGTCTGTCTCGCAGGTGAGGAGTGTGCCAGTGCCGCCGGGGTAGCAGTCAGCTCCAGCAGTGGCCCGAGAAGTGGCGATGCAGTTTACAATCAGTTTTGTGTGGCCTGTCATGGCTCTGGCCTGTTAGGTGCTCCCAAAAAGGACGATGCCGCAGCATGGCAAGCCGCAGAGAAGACCGCTGGCGGGTTCAGCAGTCTGCTGTCCAACGCCATTAACGGTATTCGCAGTATGCCTGCCAAAGGTACCTGTATGGATTGTTCTGATGAAGAGATCAGTATTGCGATTGAATACATGAGCGGCCTTAAGCCCTGACCTCTTCCTTCAGGTTTGATGATCAGCCGCTGGCAGCTTTTGCCAGCGGGCTGATAAATCCTTCCGGCTTCACCGCCAGTATTGAGCAGTAGATACTGTTCATGATGTTCTCAGCCGTATTCCCCACCAGAATGCCTTCCTTATGGCGTCCAAGCGTGCCCATCACAATGACATCAACATTCAGCTCATTGGCCAGTTGCTGGATCTCGGTCGCCGGGTTGCCCCTGAGCAGATGAATGGATACGGGCTGCTGGTCGTCATTCTCAGTCACGCCAACTTCCTGCATGACCTCCTGTAATTTGTTGTGGTAGCGCCGCTGGGTTATTTCCTGCAATTCATAGAGCTCTTCATCAGATAGTGTTTTCAGGGAGCGCCGCCCTAAGGGTACATTCCAGACACTGACCAGATGCAACGCGGCCTTTTCCTGACTAGCCAGATAGAGACCGTATTGTAAAAGCGTGCGATTCAGATCATGGGCATCCGAGTCAGGGTCGCCAGCATCCACGGCCACCAGGATTTTGCCATTGAATTGTGGGAGCTGATCCCGGTCGGCCATCATCAAAATGGGCACCGGGCATTTTCTGAGCAAAGCCAGGTCATTGCCGGTTAACTGTTTCCGAGTCAGCGCGCCACTGGCATCCGCCAGTTTGATGACCAGGTCAATATGATGTTCTTGTATCACCTTATAAATGGCTTGCCGGGGTCGGCCGGGAACAATCAATGTCTCTGCTTCGATCCCCTGCTCCCAGGCCATGGTCTTGAGGCGCTCAAGCTCATCCTCAAGTTGCTGCCTGAGGTGGTCTTCCAGTTTTTTTTCCAACGGGACAAATTGCAGATGATTCAGAGTTTCCAGGCTCTGGTCAAACAGGGCAATCAATAAGGTGGCCCGGTTATCCAGAGCCAGCCGAAAGGCCTGCTGTAGCTCCATATCCGAGGTGTGTTGCCGGGTAACGGCCAGAAGAATCGAACGAAAAGCATGCATCAATTTAGTCTCAACCGATCACAACCCTACCCATTATCGCAGGAATTGGTCGCCCTGCCAGATATTCTGCTGATAACTCCGGAATTCTGCCTGGTAACCAATAGGAACGGGCTTGTAGAACAATGTTACTGCTATATAATCTCGCTCCCTATTATTTTCCTTGTATAAGGCTCACGGCACGTTTATGAAACTGATTAAGAGAACGTTCATCGTCGCCGCACTGCTCTGTGCTGCCCAACTCCAGGCCTCAGATGACAAGGCTGAAAAACTGTATTTCTATAACTGGACCGATTACATCGCGGAAGATACCGTCAAGAACTTTTCCGACAAAACTGGCATCGACGTGGTTTATGACGTTTATGACAGTAATGAGGTACTTGAAGGCAAACTGCTCTCCGGACGCAGCGGTTTCGACCTGGTCTCGCCTTCCCACGATTTCTACAAGACCCAGATTCGTGCTGGCGTCTATGAGCCGCTGGATAAGTCCAAACTGCCTAATCTGAAACATCTTGATCCCGTCATTATGAAGGCGATCTCAGACAACTTTGATGAAAACAATACCTACGGTATCCCTTACCTCTGGGGAACCACCGGTATTGGCTATAACAAGGCGGCTGTCGAAAAAGTGCTCGGCAAGGATGCCCCAGTGGATAGCTGGTCTCTGATCCTTGAGCCGGAGAATATGAAGAAGCTGCAAAGCTGTGGTGTTGCGTTTCTTGACGCCGCAAGTGAAGTGCTGCCTTCTGTGATGGCCTACCTCGGTATTCCCGGCGATAGTCTGGATATGGCGGATTACAAACAGGCCGTGGCCAAGATGAAAGAGATTTCTCCTTACATCGCTTACTATCACTCCTCCCGCTCTCTGTCTGACCTGGCCAATGGCGATATCTGTGTGGCCCTGATGTGGTCTGGTGACGCGATGATTGCCAGAGATCGGGCTAAAGAAGCGGGTAACGGCCTGGATATCCGCTATGTTGTTCCCAAGGAAGGTGCAGCCATGTGGTTTGATATGCTGGCCATTCCTAATGATGCGCCTCACAAAGACGCCGCTCACCAGATGCTGGACTATCTGATGGAACCAAAGGTGATTGCTGATGTGACCAACTACGTGACCTATAGCAACCCTAACCCTGCTTCTAAACAGTATGTGGATGCAGACATTGCTAAAGATCCCGGTGTCTTCCCAGACGATGAGACCATGGAGAAGCTCTTTGTTTTCAAAGAACTGCCATCCAAACTGAAGCGTTACATCACCCGCGAGTGGTCCAGAATAAAATCTGGCAACTGATCTTTTGCCAACAGTTATCAGAAGTTTGATCCTTCTGATAACTGTCACTCTGGCTCCATTTATCCAATAACCGCTAAAAAAAACCTCCAACACTGCCCAATACGCCATAATTTATAGATTGAATCATTGTCACCCGGCCATTACATGGACAGTAACATCACCTCTCTCAGTATCCTGATCTTGGAAGACCACCCTTTTCAGCGAGTGGTGGCAGAGCAAACGGTCTCAGGCCTTAATATTGACAGACTGCATACAGCAAAAAGCAGCAAAGAGGCTCTGAAGTTTCTGCAAAACCGGGGTGCCGTTGATATCGTCATCTGTGACCTCGATATGCCGGGTATGGACGGTATCCGGTTTATTCGCCACCTGGCGGAGCAAAAGCTTGCCCGGGGCGTAATTGTGCTCAGCGCCATGGAGGCAGCTTTAGTGCGAATGGTCAGTGATATGGCTCAAGCTCATGGCCTGATGGTGCTGGGCCATATCCCCAAACCAATGTCCCGCCCCCGTCTGAGAGAATTACTGGAATTTTACTGTTCAGAACAGACTGAGAATAATGCCTGCCCCGTCACCTCCAGAGAGCTGATCTTTGATGAAGAAGCTCTTGAGAAAGCCATTGAAGCCAATCAGTTCGTGCTTTACTACCAGCCAAAGGTCTTGCTGAAAAGTGGCCGAATGATCTCTGTTGAAGCACTCACCCGCTGGCATCACCCGGAAGCTGGCGTTATCAGCCCAGTCCACTTTATCCCCATGATGGAGAGCTCTGGCCTGATAACCCCGATGACCACAAAAATGATCGACCTGGCACTGGAGCAGATTCGAGCCTGGCGTGAACAGGGCAGAAACATTGCCGTTGGCATCAACCTTTCTGCAGCCACTCTCACCAATACCGACCTGCCCGATATGCTGATTGGCAAGATGCGGGATTTGAGTATTCCACCAGAACTCCTGACTCTTGAGATTACCGAAAGCAGTCTGATTGAAAATGCGGCGCTTTCCCTGGAAACACTGGCCAGATTCAAACTCCATGGTTTCTCACTCTCTATTGACGACTTCGGTACTGGCTATTCCAGCATGCAGCAGTTAAACCGAATCCCTTTCAGTGAGCTGAAAATTGATCGTTCATTTGTCTCTAATGCCTGTAGTGACAAAAACCATAAAGCGATTGTTGAAGCCAACATCAGCCTGGCCCACAAATTGAATATGCAAACCGTTGCCGAGGGAGTAGAAACACTCGAAGGCTGGCAATTGCTGAATGAGTTAAATTGTGACCAGGCACAAGGCTTCTTCATTGCCAGACCCATGCCCGCCGATGAAATCCCCCAGTGGGAGCGGGAGTGGCTGGCAAGACAGCCGATTACACTACCCAAGCCCTGCATCTGAAAATGCATTGACAACGGTAGTCATGCAATCTGCAACGTTTCTCCTGCCTGAATTATATTCACTTTTCGAAAATGATGTTTCATTGACCTGATTCAATACGTTTGCTGCACCGTTGATGCATGATAAACACCATCAAGAATTTTAAACTTCTGTTTGCATCTCAAGGGTTGAATGACGTCTATGTCGCGTATTCTCAAGCTGTCGCTGATTGCAGCCTCTTTCTTCTTTCTGTGTTTCATTCCCGCTGAATTTATTCCTATTGCCAACATCACCATCGAACAACAACGGGTGCTGGCTATTTTCCTGATGGCGACATTGCTCTGGGTCTCTGAGGCCGTGCCAGCCTATGCGACGTCACTACTTATTCTGGGCTTGCTGGCCACCATGGTGTCCAATACCAGCCCGTACTTTCTCCGGGAAGCATTGAATCCGGAGGCCATGCTCAGCTACAAAGAAATTCTCAGCAGTCTGGCAGCCCCGGTTATTGTTCTGTTCCTTGGCGGTTTCTTCATTGCCATTGCCGCCACGAAGTACAAACTGGACATCAACCTGGCCAGAGTGTTGTTAAAACCCATTGGCAGTGATTACAAGAAAGTGATGCTCAGTCTGATGGGCATTACCGCCTTCTTCTCCATGTTTATGAGTAATACCGCAACAACAGCAATGATGCTTACCTTGCTGACACCACTACTGGCAAACGTTGATACCACGGATAATGCCGTCAAGGGTGTTATGCTTGCTGTGCCCATAGCCGCCAATATCGGCGGCATTGGAACCCCCATCGGCACGCCACCGAACGCCATTGCTTTTCGCTATTTAACCGGCGAGCATGCCATCACCTTTGGCGAGTGGATGCTGTTTGCCATCCCCATGGCCGTGGTATTAATTATGATTGCCTGGGTATTGTTGCGTAAGTTGTACCCGGGAAACATCAAAGAGCTTGCCGTTAAAATCGAATGCACCTTTGAACAATCGCCAAAAGCCTACCTTGTTTATGCAACAACTGCCGCGACGGTACTGCTGTGGACCACCTCCAGCATTCATGGCGTAAACTCGTACACTGTCGCCTTACTGCCGGTCATCGTTTTCTCCCTTTCCGGCATTATCGATACCGACGACATCAAAAATATTAACTGGGACGTACTCTGGCTGATTGCCGGTGGTATTGCCCTGGGCTATGCCCTGGAAAAAAGCGGCCTGGCACGCTCTATTGTTCACACCATTCCCTTCGACACCATGGGAACCTTTGTGGTGTTATTTCTGATGGCTGTGGTCTCAATGGTGATGGCAACATTTATGTCCAATACCGCCACAGCGAACCTGCTGATGCCAATTGCAGTTTCAGTCGCTACGGTTCTGAGCGGGCTGGAAAATTATGGCGGTATCAGCCTTATGGTTATCTCGGTTGCGCTCTGTGCATCCATGGGAATGTCACTGCCTATCAGCACTCCGCCCAACGCTTTGGCCCATGCCACCGGTATGGTTGCCAGCAGAGACTTTATCAAGGCCGGTAAGTTCATCAGCACCATCGGTGTCCTGATTATCTTTGCAGTGATTACCCTGCTGGGTGTGTTGGGTTACTTCTGATCAGACTCCCGCTATTTGGCAACCCCGATCTCGGGAGTTGCCATCGCTTTCAACGTCAAAAATAAAACGCATCGCTGACATTACCCCTTAAAAGAAGCCCATCCAGGTCATCAGCATCAATACCGAAAAGATCAATAAAACCCCCAGCGGACTTAAAATCTGAGCGGTTTTGATAAAGTCCCTGGTATCGACCAACCCTGTAGCGTGCGCCAGTGCATTGGGCGGTGTGCTGATTGGCAGGCCCATCCCCAGGGAAGATGCCAGGGCAACCGCCGTACCAATCACAACCAGTCCTCCCTGCTCTTCAATACTGACCACAGAATTGGACATGGAGATGGCAATGGGCATTAACAGGTTTGCAGTGGCCGTGTGGGACATAAATGTCGCCATAATCATACAGAGCACGCTGATGCCCAGAATGATGGTCACCGCATCGAACTGTTCAAATGGCACCATACTGACCAGCAACCCGGCAAGACCAGACGAGGCAAGCGCAGTACCAATGGCAATACCACCGGCAAGCAGCCAGAGCACATCCCAGCTGATATGCTTCAGATCATGCTTATCAACAATGCCACACAGGCTGAATACAGCCACCGGAATAATGGCGACGGCACAGGCATTAATGCCGTGGACATCGGAGAACACCCACAGCAGGATGGTCAACACAATAGTGATATAAACAATGTACGGCTTCAGCCCTCTTTCAAAACGGCCATCAATCCGGACATCCAGATCGCCACCATTGGAGGGGTACATCTTTTGCAGTAACCACCAACTGAAAGCAATCATAACGACAGTAATCGGTACGGCAAACAGCATCCAGCCACCAAACGACAACGCATGCTCACCAACAAAATAACGGAAAGCGATGGCATTGGGCGGAGTTCCAATCGGAGTCCCCATACCACCCAGGTTGGCGGCAATAGGAATACTCAATACCATTGCCCGACATCCGGGATCTTCACTGTCCATTCGAGCCAACAATGGCGTCATAATAGTCAGCATCAACACACTGGTCGCTGTATTGCTCATGAACATGGAGAAGATGGCCGTGATGATCATCACACCAAGCATCACAATTTCATACTTCTGGCCAAAAGGCTTTAACAGCACACGGGCCAGATTGATATCTACCTTGTACTTGGCACAGGCCAGAGCAATAAAGAACCCGCCCAGAAAAAGGACAATGATGGGTGATGCCAGACTATTGAAAATAGTTACATAGTTCAGCATGTCTTCACCAAGACCATCCCTGAGCGGAAAAGGTGCGCTGTTTGAAGCGGTCAATACCAGCAGCATAATAATCAGAAGAGATGTTGCAAAGGCTGGCACGGCATCACTGACCCACATCAGGGTTGCCAGAATAAAAATGGCCAACACCCGCTGCTGCAAAATTGACAAGACACCTTCGGGAAACACCATTTCCGGAAAGCCGAACAGCCCCAGGAAGATGATTGCTATTGGCACAACCTTTTTAAGCGGAGTCATTTACAACATACCGTACATAGTTAAAATGGATCAGCGTACTCTAAAGGCTGGAACGCTGAAGCTAATCAACAGAAAGCAGGCATAATCATTTTTAAATAATTAACGGTTAAGACAGTTAAATTGTTCAGTGCAAAATTGTGCCTATCAATACGTGAAGCCAGAACACAGACTTGTTAATGAATAATTTTGCATAAGATAAGGTTAAACACCATTAATCAGATCATATAGACAACATTTTCTTAAAGCTTAAAAATAGTGAAAAAATATACAATATAAAAGTACCAAGCCTTATTCATTGAAATTAATTAACTAAAAAAAGTGAACTTTATCATTAATTATTAATCAATTACTGAGTATTTTATATATATCAAAGAGTGATAATAAATATATTATGAATCCATTGAATACAAGCAGCCCCACTTACAAACCAGATCCGGTTTCACTTAATCAGGAAGAAGATGGAACACAAGCAAGAGCCACAGTCAATACCAGTCCTATTGTGGAATCCGAAAAAAAAGCTTTGCATGATTATGATGTCAGAAAAAGCGACAGCAGCAAAAATATTGAACACTCACAGCTCAGAGACCCAGACTCAAGCAAGGAAATAAATAAAGTGTTCAGACAGTTAGCCGCACAAGGAGAGTTCGGTGCTTTAATTGCGCACATGAAAAAGAACTCTGATGTTATTGATATCAATGGAACCAGCTCTAATGGGAATACAGCCCTTCATTGGGCATCACAAGGAAACCACAGGGCTGTGGTTAAAGAACTGCTATCACAGCCTGAAATTAATATCACCGCAGTTAACCTTGCAGGTAAAACTCCGGCTCAAATTACTACTGACCAGAATTTAGCAGCTATTTTTTATGCTGCTTCTCATCTATCATCATCCATCGCCCATGAATCAGTATTACTGGATGATATAACAGGAGAAATTTATCCGGACCTGATGGCTCCTGCTGGGATCCATCAATCAATATGGAGCATACGTTCTGAAAAGCTCAGCCTGCATACGATGCAGCAACGTTTCAAAATCTCCGAAGACTTCTTTACCATACTCAAAGAATTACACCCACATGTTCCAGAAAAGGGCCAAATAGTAGAGCTAGCATGCGGTGCAAGCCACAGTGCGGTGAGGTATCATCAACTATACGGACAAGATGTTCACTTTTTTGGCATAGATGACAGCCCGAAAAACATCCAGGAGTCTGAGTATTATGCCGAACGACTGAAGAGTCATGGACTGGACTTGCAATTCCATGTCGGTAGCCCCTCTGATCCTGACCATGCCTGGCCTAAGGCCGTGGACCTATGTGTTCTGCGTAACTCATTGATGGCAGATACATCCCGATTACAGAAAATTATTAACACCGCAGCTGACCAATGTAACCAGTTATTAATAACAAGTTTCAACAACTCATCTTTGGAAAAAATAATTGCTCTTGCAAACAATCAATTTACTGTGGAGAAGAAAATTCACAAAGATGGTCATGTCCCATGGCCAGAATTAGGTGCATTTGATTCAAGCGCAGCGCTACTTAAGCGAAGATAGAATTTTTCTGTTGCATTTTTTAACCATGATAAAATAAAACCCCCGACAGCCAAGCTATCGGGGGTTTATATTTTGTGCCTGAAGATGACCTACTCTCACATGGGGAGACCCCACACTACCATCGGCGATGCATCATTTCACTGCTGAGTTCGGGATGGGATCAGGTGGTTCTAATGCTCTATGGTCTTCAGACTAAACTGCTATCTTCGAGCTTTATGCTCAGAGATTATAGAATTTGGTGCCTGGCGATGACCTACTCTCACATGGGGAGACCCCACACTACCATCGGCGATCGGTCATTTCACTGCTGAGTTCGGGATGGGATCA
>NZ_JBLYNV010000063.1:0-30974 GCF_049310165.1 Endozoicomonas sp. ALE010
ATTTTAGTCGAAGAATTGTGCGGGCATGATTTTTTTACCTCTTCTGTATCTCTCGTGGCTGTAGTGCTTCAGGATTCATCGGGAATTACTGGCACCAAAGAGAGATTAGCAATCTACCATGCTTACCTGGCGTATGAATGAGCGCTTTGAAAGATTGAGTTTGAGCAGGAGAACAGCATCTTCAATAAGCCAATTCAGCTGTAAAATCTGGTGAATCATTCTTTTTGATGGCGCGCTCGGGAGGATTCGAACCTCCGACCGCCTGGTTCGTAGCCAGGTACTCTATCCAGCTGAGCTACGAGCGCGTATAGACTGAAACGATTGCAAACTGTGTTGAAACAACCGTCTGCATTCAGTGGCGTGGATCATACATAAACCATTGCCTTATGTACAGTACTCATGGAACAAAATATCACCGGTCAATTCAGGGCTGGCAGTCGCCAGTCTATAGGCTGTATTCCATGACTGACCAGATAATCATTGCTCCTGGAAAAAGGTCGGCTGCCAAAAAAGCCTCGATAAGCTGATAGTGGCGATGGGTGAACAGATGTCAGAACCAGGTGTTTACCGGTATCAATAAACCGCCCTTTTTTCTGTGCGTAGCTGCCCCACAAAATAAAAACAATATGCTCTCGCTGCTCATTTAACGCGGCAACAATCTGGTCAGTGAATGTCTCCCATCCCCTGCCCTGATGAGAAGCAGGCTGCTTATGTTCGACTGTCAACACACTGTTGAGCAGTAACACTCCCTGATGGGCCCAGTGTTCCAGAAATCCATGATTGGCCGGCGGAATGCCCAGATCTGACTCCAACTCTTTATACATATTAACCAGTGAAGGAGGAATGGCGACGTCGGGACGTACCGAAAAACTTAACCCATGAGCCTGACCCGGTCCGTGATAAGGGTCCTGCCCAAGAATCACCACTTTGACCCGCGCAAACGGTGTCAGGTCCAGGGCCCGGAAGTATTCTGCCCCCCTGGGGTAAATCATTTTGCCCTGAGCCTTTTCATGTTGCAGAAAGGTGCGCAGGGTCTGCATATACTCTTTGGTAAATTCATCCTGAAGCATGGCTTTCCAGGAAGGCTCCAATTTGATGTCTGGCATCACCCTACCTCAAATAACATTGACAAATAAATTACCTCCAACCGCATAAGAGCCAACTACACTCTTTGCCAGCCAACGCACTTTAGCACAGCAACACATTTACTAATAACAACTCAGTCTTCGTTACGGATCGCCTTCAATACAATGCAAACTTTTAATAAAGCATCGATCAGAATCTCTGCGGTTGCAGCCCTTCTTTTTAGCTGCCAGTCCCTGGCAATGCTCGAACGCAGGATGGCCATCGAAATCAATGCCAATTCTATTCACTTCGCCATCGCCGACGTCAACAACAAGACCGACAAAGTTTACCGGCACCTTGATTACGGCTCTCTGGAAGCGGGTTTCTACGATGACCTGTCAGCCAGTGACAACGGTTTTTTCAGCAACTTTATGCTAAAAAAGGCTCAGAGACTCTTTCAAAAACTGCGAACCCGGCAGGAACATTTCAAGGCAGTGCAAGTAAGAGCCGTTGCTACTGATATTTTCAGGGAGGCTCATAACGCCGAAGAGCTGGTGCAAAAGATACGGCGTACAACCGGTATCGATATTCGCATTCTCTCCCCTGAAGAAGAAGATCGAATGGATTTTTTCTCTGCTTTAACGGCGACTGATCATTCTGAATCACCCGTCGTCTGGGATATCGGGAAGGAGAGTTTTCAGTTGATTATCTCCGATCCTGAAGCTGGCCCATTTGCCCACAAAGGTGATTTTGGTTCTGTTTCTTTTATGGAATACCTGAAGGAAGTTGTCCAGAACAAACCAACTGATTTGCCGGGGTCATTATCCCCCATATCAACTGAAGAACTCGAAGCAGGTATCACCTTCGCACGATATCTTGCCCGGAGAACGCCGGTCATTATTCGCAATGAACTGAAGAAAGATCAGGTTAAAATCACCGGTATCGGCCCGGTATTTCAGGAAGGCTTCGCAGAAGATATCACCATGCACCAAATGTCTTTGGACAAAGGCAAACTGGAGCGATATATCCTGGATCAGGCCTCATCCATCGGCACCAATGAAGCCAGTCTTTCAAGTGCAATTCTGGTATTTGGTTTCATGGAAGAGCTGGACATTACGCAGATGTTTATCTCCGATCATAACAGCACTGTCGGAATGCTCGAATTTCCAATTCTCTGGCATTAATAAATGTTTCAATGGAGTAATAGTAAAAGAAAATTTTTTCTTTTACTCTTCGTCGATTGTGCATTTCCCTTCCATGCATTGAAAAATTAGTGAAAGCCTGAAGAATCATGAGAGTTCAAATGGTTCTGCAGGCTTTTCCACGGTGGAAGAAGAGGAGTTGTCTGGAAATAACTTCCCTATTTTCATTGCCTGACTCCGTTCGGACTGAGTGCTGAGCTTGTCGAAGTATCGAAGTTCGGTGGCACGACCCTTCGATACTTCGACAAGCTCAGCACTCAGGGTGAACGGAAATCGGGAACTTATAAAAAGGCAATTCCTAACTGTATACACCCAGCATCAACTCTATTTGACGCTTGAGCATTACCCGGAGCCTGTCCACTGTTGTTTCGTCTTCAAAACCTGCAATTAATCCCTGGTACTCAACATGAATGATAATACTGCCAAATAGTTCAGCATCAATATCAGGATGGTTAGAGCCGATTTTTGCAAAGAATGTTTTGAGACTGTCGAGAAAGAACTTCTGGTGACTGAAGGCAATGGGCCTCAGGTTTTCGTTTCGCAGGCATTCCTGCTGGAAAGCACGCTCTGCGATCAGGTAGTCACGATGCTCTGCCAGCTGAATCAGAACATACTCAATAGCAAGATCACTGATCCGGTCAGCAAATACCTGACGACTGGCCTGGTCCGATGGCACAAGCTCTTTCATGGCCATTTTCAGCATACTGTCAGACTCTTCCCAGTACGCCTTGAACTTCTGGGCCCCCATCTCCACAAACAGAGTGAAGGTGTCAGTGATCAGATCCGTAATGTCTTTGAAATAATAGGTGGTTGCAGAAAGAGGAACATTGGCTTCCTTGGCAACAGCACGATGACGGACACCCCTGACTCCATCTCTGACAACGATTCTTAATGCCGCCTCAAGAATTGTACGACGACGCTGTTCACTATTGGCACGACTGGTTTTTCGCCCCTGGTATTTCAGTTTCATATCACTGTCGTGCTTACCAGAGCTTTTCATGCCTTCTGATGAGGAATCCATTGTTGAGACCATATTAAGACTGCCTTACAGTTGCCTGATTGTTTTATAGCGTTCGTCCAGTACCGTCGCTTGAACAAGCATCTTAGTACAGAAATCAACCATACGTATGAAAACCGGCCCTGCCACTATTCAGGGTTATCAGACCGCCATACCTGGAGTACTCCCCATATCCTTATAGACCGATCAGACCGGGCGTATGGCAAACTCCTGGCTTCACCAGCAAAGCGCATCGACTCAACTTCAGGCTCCCGGATACTACATGAGCAGGCTTGGCCTGCTCATGTCGTCAATCCTGAACTATCAGCGACTCAGAAAATAACTGAGTTAAGCAGGTAATTACTAATACGGTAACCAAACGGCAGGTTCATATAACCAATGCAAATGATACCTGCATCGTCGATTCACATATTTGACAAGTACAAACTTAAGCACAATTACTCCCGCGTCAATATCTACTGAGGACGCATGTGAGGGAACAACAACACATCCCTGATGGACGGCGCATCCGTAAACAGCATTACCAGCCGGTCAATACCAATACCTTCTCCGGCAGTGGGTGGCAGACCGTATTCAAGAGCATTGATATAGTCTGCATCGTAATGCATTGCCTCATCGTCCCCGGCATCCTTTTCTGCTACCTGTTGTCTGAAGCGCTCAGCCTGGTCTTCTGAGTCATTCAACTCAGAGAAGCCATTAGCGATTTCCCGACCCCCCACAAAGAACTCAAAGCGCTCAGTAACAAATGGGTTGTCGTCATTTTTACGGGACAGAGGCGACACTTCGGTCGGGTAATCCGTGATGAAGGTAGGGTTAAGCAAGTGATGTTCCACCGTTTCATCAAAGATTTCCATCTGAACCTTGCCAAGCCCCCAGATCGGCTTCACATCAATGCCCAGTTTACCGGCAACCTGTGTGGCTGACTCCAGGTTGTCAATATCAGCGGCATCAAGATCCGGGTTGAAATGCAAGATAGATTCAAATACCGACATCCGCGCAAACGGCTTGCCAAAATCGATCATCTGCCCCTGGTACTCGAACTCAGTTTTACCCAGAACGTCCTGAGCCAGCTGTTTCAGCATGGCTTCAGTGTGATCCATCATGTCGGTATAATCCGCGTAAGCCTGATAGAACTCGATCATTGTAAATTCCGGGTTATGTCTAGTAGACAGCCCTTCATTGCGGAAGTTCCGGTTAATCTCAAATACCCGTTCAAAACCACCAACGACCACACGCTTCAGGTACAGTTCCGGAGCGATACGGAGGTACATATCGATATCCAGCGCGTTGTGATGGGTCACAAACGGTCTGGCCGTGGCACCACCGGGAATCACCTGTAGCATCGGCGTCTCCACTTCCATGAAGTCCTGACCCAGGAAGTAGTTACGGATACCCTGAATGATTCTGGAACGGATCCGGAAGGTTTCCCGGGAGTGTTCACTGGTAATCAGGTCAACATAGCGCTGACGGTATCGCTGCTCGGTATCGGTGAGGCCTTTGTGCTTTTCAGGCAGTGGGCGCAGAGACTTGGTCAGCAGCTGGACAGCACTCATATCAACGTAAAGGTCGCCTTTGCCAGAGCGCTGGACAGCACCTTCTACACCGATAATATCCCCCAGGTCCCAGGTCTTGATGGCATCCAGGGTCTCTTTCGGCAGCTGTTTGCGGTTCACATAGAGCTGGATACGGCCAGACATATCCTGCAGTTCCATGAACGCGCCACGGTTCAACATGATACGGCCAGCCACTTTAACAGGGTGGTTCAGGCCTTCCAGGGCAGCCTTGTCATGATCCTTGAACTGCTCCTGAAGATCGCCAGCCAGCGAATCACGACGGAATTTATTGGGAAATGCCACCCCTTTTGCGCGAATGGCCGCCAGTTTCTCCCGGCGCAGGGTAACCAGGCGGTTCTCTTCATGGGCTTCAGCAGCCTTTTCTGCCTGCGCCTGTTGCGACAAAAAATGTTCTTCAGACATAAAATATTCTTCCAGTTACAGGCCTTTTTTCAGGCTCGCCTCAATGAACTTGTTCAGGTCACCATCCAGCACAGACTGGGTATTCCGGGTTTCTACCCCGGTACGAAGATCCTTAATACGGGAGTCATCCAGTACATAGGAGCGAATCTGACTACCCCAGCCGATGTCCGACTTGGAATCTTCCATCGCCTGAGACTCCGCCGTTCTCTTTTGCATCTCCATCTCATAAAGCTTGGCCTTCAGCTGCTGCATGGCCTTGTCTTTATTCTGGTGCTGGGAACGCTGATTCTGACACTGTACAACAATTCCCGTTGGCCCGTGGGTAATACGCACGGCGGAATCGGTGGTGTTGACGTGCTGTCCACCGGCACCACTGGAACGGTAGGTATCAATACGCAGATCCGCCGGATTGATTTCAATATCAATATTGTCATCAATCTCAGGAGAAACGAAGACGGAAGCAAAGGAGGTATGGCGACGATTACCGGAATCAAACGGGGATTTACGCACCAGGCGATGAACGCCGATTTCCGTTCTCAGCCAGCCAAACGCATAATCCCCGTTAAACTGAACCGTTGCCGATTTGATCCCTGCCACTTCACCGGCAGAGACTTCAATGATGTCCGTTTTGAAACCGTTGGCCTCACCCCAGCGCAGGTACATTCTCAGCAGCATATTGGCCCAGTCCTGGGCCTCAGTACCGCCGGAACCGGCCTGAATATCCAGAAAGGCGCTGTTAGGATCCATTTCACCGGAGAACATACGACGAAATTCAAGTACTTCCAGTTTCCGGGCCAGCTCATCAAGCTCATCCACAACGCCCTGGACACCTTCTTCGTCTTCTTCTTCTACCGACATTTCCAGCAGTTCTTCAGAATCCCCCAGGCCACTGGTCAGCTCTTCAATGGTGGAAACAATCGCTTCCAGGGTGGAACGCTCCTTGCCCAGCTTCTGGGCGTACTCCGGATCGTTCCAGACGTTCGGGTCTTCCAGCTCCCGTTCTACTTCCTGCAACCGCTCACTCTTGTGAGCGTAGTCAAAGATACCCCCTAAGCACGTCAGTACGCGCTCTCAGGTCCTTGATACGCTCCTTAATGGGATTGACTTCAAACATTGCCCTATATCACTCACTTTTTCAGGTGCACACGGCACCACACTTAAATACTGCTATAGCCCCATCCAGGAGCCTGTCGGACTTAAGACTGTCCTGCTTCGGTTGCGATAAATTGGTCTAAAAATTCCTGCTTCTTCGTCAAATAGCCCCGCTATTCTCCTCAGAAGCAGAAATTTTCATCCTCAATTTCTCGCAATCCTCGCTACGGGGTCGCCTAGACGGACGCTTAAGTCCAACAGGCTCCCGGGAGCTGACCAATACCGACCGCTCTGAAAATACAATGGGAATGAAATTGGCAACACATGGCTGCCTATGAAACACTGCTCACAACAACAGCTGGCCGACAAGGCCATTACCAAAACCTGTAATACAACTGAGTGATTTTACAACAATAGCCTGTTGGTTGGAATTGCTCCGATATCCATCCACCAGGACCTGTCGACGTTGTCTTGCCAACACGGGGAGTAAACACTGCATACCCGCCCATTGACTCATGTCATGACATCACACTACGCCTTTACTCAACAGTAAGGTAAACTCCCGCCCGCTACTTCACCCTCACCCGTAGCCAGAGCCCCAAAGCCTTTAGGGCCTGTTGACGTTTCGTTGCGTGCTCAGCGGGACGCGCAGTCTGGCTCAGAAAGGCGTCAGATGCGCGAAAGACTTGTGCAGCGCGTAGTTATTCTACGCCAAGCAAGTCTGACAAAGCAGATGGCGCCTTTCTGAGCCACCCTTCGGGCGTATCAGGGCGCCCCTATGACTTCGTTGCGGCATTTTGAAAGGCACCCAGCCTTCCTGCAATGCCGCGCCTCGTCATAGGAGCGCCCTGATACGCTGAGCACGCAACGAAACGTCAACAGGCCCTAGCAACAGGATCGTCTGCTCTGGGTACATAACAGAAGCACTCTTCATTATGTCACGTGACACTTTATTGAATGACTCAATGGCACTGGTAGCGGATATCGGTGGCACCAACGCAAGGTTTGCACTCTCACTGGGTGGCAAGCTGCAAACAGACTCGATACAAGTGCTGGCCTGTAATGACTTCGACAACCTTGATCATGCGGTCAGCCATTACCTGAAGCATCAGCAAGTCGCCGTGGATCATGCCTGCATGGCGTTTGCCTGCCCAGTAAGTGGCCAGACGATAAAAATGACCAACAACCATTGGGCATTCAACCAGTCTGACATGAAAGACACGCTGAAGTTGCTGTCCTTCAAAGTGATCAATGATTTTACCGCCCAGGCGCTTGCCCTCCCTGCCCTGCCTGAAAACACCCTGGTCAGGATTGGCCACGGAGAGGCAATCCCGGGGGCCACCAAACTGATTATTGGACCAGGCACGGGCCTTGGCGTCGCCGCACTGAAGAAGGTAGGCGATCATTGGCTGCCTCTGCCCGGAGAGGGCGGACATGCGGCGATTTCTCCCATATCTGCCATGGATAAGGAGATTCTCGGTATTCTTCAGCAGCAGCTGGGCTATGTTTCCTGGGAATCGGTACTGTGCGGTTCTGGCATTGAACGGCTGTATCAGGCCCACAGTATGTTGTCTGGCCAAACACAGACACTGAAAAATCATGAGATCACGGCCCAGGCCCTGGACGGAGAACCCCTCTGTCGCCAGACACTACTGCATTTCTGTGAACTGCTGGGCAGGGCCGCCAGTAATGCGGCACTGACCACCGGAGCCCAGGGGGGTGTATATATTGCTGGCGGTATTATTCCACGCTTCCCGGAGTTCTTCGCTCAATCGGACTTCAGGACATCGTTCGACCTTAACGATAAGATGGCCGGTTATCTGGCGGGTATCCCCACCAACCTGATTGTTCACGACAATCCCGGCCTGACCGGTGCGTGTGAAGCATTAGGCAACCCGTTGATCCATTGATTTTGCCTGGCTGACCCTGATCCGGGTCAGCTTCCAGAGATATTGGAAGAGCAGCAATTCGTCCACAACGGCCAGACAAATAGTGTTGACTGAGAGTGAATAATCGACCGCTCAATACCAGGACAGTGAGAACAGGTTATTACTCTCAGAAGAAGAACAATTACGTTATTTTCAAACAACCTGCTCAGGGTCATGACTGATCATCCCTGTAAGCCGTACAGGTGATTCCGTCGGGGCTACATGCCGACACCGAACATACACATGCTCGGCGACAATACCGGCAGCACCACCTACGACAAAACCTGCAAAAAAACCTGCCAAACTACCTGCCAAACTACCTGCCAAACTACCTGCATAAGGACCGGCAACCGCCGTAACAACAGGTCCGACAATAATTGCAACACCACAGGCTGTAGGCAGGCTAAAAGCCAGATTAACAGCTGTTCGTTCCAACAGTGAAACATTTCGTCCCATACACTTACACTGACAAAATATCGGTTCTGGAATAAATGGTGAATCAGAGGCTTCCGCACTCTGAGTCAGAGGCATTTGGATAATTGATGAAGTTGATGAAGATGCTTGCATTTCAAATTACCCTCAAAGATGTCTAAATCTTTTAAGAGCCTGAATTTAGAAATTAGTTCCATAATTTTAGTGTTCCCAGCTTCGCCCCCCCCCGCAATCCACCTGAAACGGAACCTGTTCATCATTTTGAGGTCTGATAGCGATATTTACAGTCTTCTAATGTGCGCAGGGCTTTATTCTGAAAGCAACCACATCAACCTACGCCCACCCAAAGCCTGCTGACCGGGTTCGCCAGCAAACCGTTTCAAGCAGGGGTCCTGACCGCAACGGAAGTACATTTAATGGCAAAAGAGTCTCGAACCATCAATCCCACAGGGGTATAGCCCCACCCCGGGATGATCCCAAAGGTATTGAGGAGGCTTTTTGGAAAAAGCAACCATTACAGGGACGGCAAGTCACCCCCGCTGTGGTGCTGAACGCCTATGGAAAAGATAGAACCTCTCTCAGAGGTGGCTTTTTTCTGTCAAAACTGTGCTTACAGAACATTCTACTCAATCGCAGAAAAGTGACCCCGGATCAGGTCATCCAGGAATTCACCCGGAAGCCAGACCGAAATAAGTATCTGGTGGCGATCACGCGCTTCAAAGCAGAATGTTGTCAGAAAGGCCTGCTGTTGAAAGGTCGGCGGATCTCACCGGATGAGGTGGTTAACGAGTTTCAGGTCGCCCGGGCAACACTGGAGCTGGCTCGCTTTATGGAAGAATGTTGTCTGAAGGGTCTGCCGTTAAAGGGCCGGCAGGTCGCACCGGAATCGGTGGTCAGGGCCTTCCCGGATAGTCTGCCAGGCAAACTGGGGATCGCACGCTTTAAGGAACAATGTTGCCTGAAGGGTTTGCTGTTGAATAGCCAGCAGGTGACACCGGGCGAGGTGGTTAACGCTTTCCCGGATAGCCCGGAAGGCGCATTGGGAAAAGCACGCTTCATAGCGGAATGCTGCCTGAAGTGCCTGATATTAAATGGCCAACGGGTCACACCGGATGCCGTGGTCAGGCATTATCAGGCAGCCAGAGCAACCCTGGAGATAGCGCGCTTCAAAGCAGAATGCTGCCTGCAAGGCTTGTTGCTGAAGGGCCAGCAGGTCACACCGGATATGGTGGTTAAGGATTTCCCGGACAGTGTGCAAGGCAAACTGGGTATTGCACGCTTCAAAGCGGAATGCTGCCTGAGAGACCTTGCACTGCATGGCCAACAGGTCACACCGGACGAGGTGGTTAAGGATTTCCCGGAGAGTCCGCATAGCAAACTGGGTATTGCACGCTTCAAAGCGGAATGCTGTCTGAGGGGCCTGGTGTTGTATGGCCAGCAGGTCACACCGGATGCCGTGGTTAACGATTATCAGGCAGCCAATGCGACGCTGGAGCTAGCGCACTTCAAAGCAGAATGTTGCCTGAAAGGCCTGCGGTTGAAAGGCAGGCACGTTACATCGGATGAGGTGGTTAAGGATTTCCCGGATAATCCGGAAGGCAGACTGGGGCTGGCGCACTTTAAGGAACGATGCTGCCTGAAGGGCATGGTATTAAATGGCCAGCAGATCACACCGGACGCGGTGGTTAAGGAGTTCCCAAACAGTCCGGAAGGCAGACTGGGGAGATTACGCTTCAGCGAACAATGTTGCCTGAAGGGCCTGGCGTTGCAGAACCGGCAGGCCACACCGGATGTGGTGGCCAAGAATTATCAGGGGGCCGGGGCAACACTGGAGCTGGCGCGCTTTAAAGCAGAATGTTGCCTGAGGGGGCTGGTGCTGAACGGCCAGCAAGTCACAACGGATGCGGTGGTTAAGGGTTATCAGGCAGCCGGGGCAACACTGGAGCTGGCACGCTTTAAAGAGGAATGTTGCCTGAGAGGTCTGGTGTTGAATGGCCAGCAGGTCACACCGGATGCGGTGGTCAAGGATTTCCCGAATACCCGGGAAGGCAGACTGGGGATAGCACGCTTTAAAGAACAATGTTGCCTCAGGGCCCTGGCGTTGAATCACCGGCAGGTCACACCGGATGAGGTGGTCAGGGGTTTCAGGGCGGCCAGGGCACCTCTGGCGCAGGCACGCTTCAAAATGGAATGTTGCCTGAGGGGACTGGCGGTTAATGGCCAGCAGGTCACACCGGATGCAGTGGTTAAGGATTTCCCACAAAATTTGGAAGGCAAACTGGGAATAGTACGCTTCAGGGATCAATGTTGTCTGAGGGGACTGGCGTTCAATGGTCAGCAGGTTACACCGGAGGCGGTGGTTAAGGATTATGAACGCGGTGGCTGGTTGCTCGAAAGAGCTGTTTTTTATTCTCAGCTGGCATTGAATGCAAGAGAATTGAACAGCGCCTGTCTGGATAATCGGAAAGTACTGGCAGCGTTTAATGAAGCACCCGGGGATCACTCTGCAAAACAAATCAGGTATCTGATTCAAAAGCTGAAACAATCTCAAAAGTACGAGGAAACCAGCGAAGCTCAGGAGACACTTCAAGAGACCTGGCAAATCCTGAACAGCGTATCGGTCAAAGACGATGAGCATGATCGACTGGAATGTCTATTGAAATTCATGGCTATGCAGCATGGGCTGTCAATTGATCATCAGGTGGTGTCAGCGCAACAGGTATTGCAATCCATCACCGGCCTGAGGCGCTCATTCAAGAATTCACGTATACATTTTTTCTTCCTGGCACACTGCTATATCACCAGCCAGTCTATTAATGGACAAGCCATCCATAAGGAACAGGTTCTGAATTGCCTTCAGCATTTTCCGGAAGGAAGCAAACGGCGCCATGCATTGGTCTGCTGGTTTGAGCAACGCAACTGCGAAATGCATAAAGCCAGAATAATTGACAGTTTGCTGTATAAACGGGCAAATACCGTTGCTTCAGGGGGCAGTCCCCAGGGATACGCAGCCTCCGCCAGTCAACACAAAGCGGCGGTTCCCGTGCGCGGGAAGTATCCCGTAGCAACAGCAGACGGACCGGGCTTCCCGGAAAGGCAGGCTTCCCGGTTAAATGTGCTCATACTGAAAACACTGGAGATCATCCAGGCAATCAATGACGCCTGTGACGCTCCCGCCATACTGGTGACCGGTTCATACGCGCGTTGTTTACAGAACCTCTGCTCCTCATTCAATGATATTGACATTATTTGCACGACAGATGAGTCTGCCAGAACCCTCTTTGAAAAGCTGCAGGTACTTAACACCGACAGGGATTCAGAAATCCCCAAGAGCATGACCATCAGCCGGGTTCCTGGATGTCCGGCGATTAAACTCCCGACAGCTTACAATATTCAGCTTAAAGACGGCGATCTGGGTATGAAAGTAATGGACCTTCAGGTCAGTGTTAACGCCCTGGTAACAGACAGAAATACAGCACGATTGGCCATTGACGTTCCTGGCGTGAACAGGCCGGTGTGGTGTCTGTCGTTTGCTGAAGAAACCGGATTACTGAACAATACGCTGGCATACCTTGCCGATAACCTTGACCTGCTGACAGATCGGTTGCAAAGAAGAGAGATATTTTCCATACCACGAACCATTCTGTTTAATTTTCCACAAAACCCGGAGGAGCATATTTATGGCCTGCTGATGCGCTCCCTGCTCACCCTGAATAAAGCCAGGCAGTTCATCGCTCTGCACTGTGAAAGCAAACCCGGAAAACCTGACTGCCAGACTCACCAGCGGCAAAAACAACAACAGCGCCTGCAAGTGCTGACGGAGAATCTTCAAGTGAAATTGAAGAGCCATATTTACCGTCAAGCGTTTGAGCACAGAGTGAACAGCTGGCTATTGACAGCTGTGCATGAGAGTGATTACGAGATCAAAAGAAAGGACTTTATCACAACACTGCTTGCGATGATTCAGCCTGAATAATATCAAGGCCGTCACCAGTAAGCTTGCATAAAATGATAAGCGCCCCTAAAAAGAAATATGCCCTGAGCTTTCCAACACCTTAACCCGGATATTTCATAAACTGCCCCGAATCTCGCGCAGGACTTTGTCGCTCTAAGGGATTTTGTGAGGGAGCACCGTACCGGGGAGTACGGTCGACTGAGCAAAACTCCCTTAGAGCGGCAAAGGACAAGCGAGATCGGGAGCACGTTTATGAAATATCCGGGTTAAGAAATGACAACAATCGCTGCCATTAAGAGGTTGCAAAATAATATGCTTGTATCCACTGCTACCCATCACGATAGACGACTTATTGATTATAAAAAAGCCCCGAAAAGCCACCAAAACAAAAGACAACAGCAACAGGAAAACAACTATCCCTCGAAAAAGGTCAAGCTGGATACTGTCCGGATAAATCATCAGGGGCGTGTTAAACAGAGCGGGGTAAAAAAGAAACTACCGGAATACCAGGTGGCTATGGCAAAAAGTCAGCCTGTTCTCCAAAACTCACAGATAAGTAAACTGCAGATTGATTCAAAGCAGAGCACTGAAAGTCATTCAATTCCTACAATACTGAATAGAGTACTGGATGATATTCGTAAAATGGATATTGAGTATGCTATAGGTCTTGATAAATCCGCTCAAATGCCAAAGCATAAGAGATTATCCATTCACGGTAATTTCACCTATGTTGAAAAGATTTATAAACATTTACTGGTACCGAAGATTCATCACTTGATACAGGAATTTTCCCCTATTAATGAATTAAAACAACGGCAGACCGAATACGCCATGCAAATAGCAGAGTTAGTGAAAACCTACAAAGTAGCGCAATGTGATGATATGACTCATTTAATGGCTTCCTGCTGCCTGGAAAATCCGACCATCAGCCTGTTTAAAATGGTTATCAACTTTTTTTTTGCGAGAACCGGATCAAAGAAAGGAAAGCTGGATAGATCCACCACTCATGTCTGTTTGATGGTATGCCCGAAACTTTCAGGCGATAGTGTGCAGATGCAAAGCCAATGGTATGAAGCGGGATACAAAAATGCCTATAGTGATCTGCATTGTGCTGACGGGAGCTACCATCAGCCGTCCTATATGGCTACTTCTGATCTTTACATTGCGGATCCGTGTCAGCATGAATATTGGCCAGGAAGCCAGTGGCAACAGTTTATCAGCAGTATTGCCGATCAATATCTCACACCAACGGGTAAAGATTTTAAGAAAATAAAGGTACAAATAACGCGCTATCACTCGGAAACTGCCGTTAACGAGCTACCGGCCGCAGATATACAGACAGTGCCAGTTAACAGGGCTACCACAGACTATTCAGCCATACCCGCCTATTTTTATCTTGAAGAATTTGTAAACAAATTAAGGAAAAAAGTTCAGGGAGAAAAACAACGGGCTATAGAAATCACCAAGAAAAGACTGGTAAGGCATGGTGTAAAGATCCCGGCTTTTGACACCGTAAAATCAAAACACAGAAAAAAATGGTCAACCCATTTAATACGTGTGCTGGCCTGGAAAATGAATCTTGATGTTAACCTTCTGTGCCGTGAAGATCTGGCTATTATAAATCCAAAATCAGAGGACTATTATCAATATATAATTGACTTTTTAGGTAAATCAATAATCGAATCATCAAAACATGTTAGCAATATGACCAACAGCTTTAACAAGTATGGATTTCCATTTCCTGAACCATGCCGTCGATGTTTTTTACCATCAAAAAAGTGGCTACCGGGCCATATCAGGCATCTGCTTAGAGTAGCCAAACCTGAACGATCATTGTCGGACGGCGAACTGGTTAAAGTATTGAGAGTACTGAATCCTGTGGAACTACAAGATACCTATTTACGCTATTTACATGAGTATTTGCAAAATAAGCTGCTTGACAACCCGGGCCCCCGAATACTGGAAAATGCCTTGAGCAGCATTAAAGATGGGCCCCACCCCATCCCCCTCCCCGCCATTGCAGGATTCACCAGCTGGAATATATTGACATTACGAAAACTGGCTGATTTGTGTGTAGAAAAGTTTGGCGGCATCTGGGCAAAAACGGTTACCCCCTACCCTTCTGTTAGCAAAAGAGAGGTTATACCAACCTCACCCGATGAGTTTGCCGCCTGGTTTCTCAATAGACTTACCAATAATCAATTTAATTTCAACAATTTCGATGGCAAGCTAAAGACTGCAAACCTGATTGTTCATATCACCCCGATAGAAGGTATCACATTTAACACCGTACCAAAGAGGGCTGACTGGATATTGTACTATGTCTATCAGTACGGTTTTGACAAAAAAGAGATTTTCCATCAGACCTCTTCGACAACACTCTATCAAATGCTGAAACGCATTACCTCACGGGAAAAGCATTCAGAATTATACGATAAATTATTGTATCTCAGCTCAACATGGAGTGACCTCAAAGCCAGCAGTTATTTGACAACCCTGAGAGCACACAACATCAAACTGCCCGATGATTTAATGTATTGTACAGCCAAAAGCAGGATGATTAAGATGCATGCAAGGGCGGAAAAACTGAAGGAATCAGGCTGGCTGGCAGCGGATATAGACCTGTCACAGCATCAAACATCAAAACATAAAAACGTTTTCTAACGCCTTGAGAAATCATAACAATTGCTGCCATTAAGAGATTAAATCATAGTATGCATGTATCCACTGCCACCCATCAAAACACACGGCTTATGGGTTATCAAAAATCTCCGGAGAACCGTCAAAATAAAAGAAAACAGCAACAGGATAATAACAATCCCTCAAAAAAGATCAAATTGGAAACCACCCGGATTAATCATCAGGGGCGTGTTAAACAGACGAGAGATCAAAAGAAACTACCGAAATACCAGGTTGCTATGGCAAAAGGTCAGCCTATTCACCAAAACTCTCAGAAAAGCAAACTGCAAGTTGATTCAAGGCAGGGCGCTGAAAGTCATTCAATTCCCACAATACTGAGTAAAGTACTGGAGGATATTCGTAAAATGGATATTGAGTATGCCATAACCTCTGATAAATCCACTCAAATGCCAAGGCATAAAAGATTATCCATTCACGGCAATTTTACCTATGTTGAAAAGATTTATAAGAATTTACTGGTACCAATGATTCATCACTTAATACAAGAATCTTACCCTATTAATGACTTAAAACAACGGCAGACCGAATACGCCATCAAAATAGCAGAGTTAGTCAAAACCTACAAAGTGGCCCAATGTGATGAGATGACGCATTTAATGGCTTCCTGCTGTCTGGATAACCCGGCCATCAGCCTGTTCAAAATGGTGATCAACTTTTTTTTTGCGAGAACCGGATCAAAAAAAGGAAAGCTGGATAGACCCACCACTCATGTATGTTTGATGGTATGCCCAAGGCTTTCAGGTGATAGTGTGCAGATGCAAAGCCAATGCTATGAAGCTAAACACAAATATACTCATAGTGATCTGCATTGCGCTGACGGGAGCTATCATCAGCCAACCTATATGACTACTTCCGAGATTTACATTGCTGATCCGTGTCAGCATGAATTTCGGCCAGGAAGCCAGTGGCAGCAATTTATCAGCAATATTGCCGATCAATATCTCACACCAACAGATAAAGATTTTAAGAAAATAACCGTACAAATAACGCCCTATAATTCGGGAACTACTGCTAATGAGCTAACGGCTGCAAAGGTACAGGCGGCAGTACCCGTTAACAGTGATTCTACAGACTATTCAGCCATGCCTGCCTATTTTTATCTTGCGGAGTTCGCAGCCAATACAGCGAAAAAAGCTGAGAAACTAAAACAACGGGCTGCTTTGGTCACTAAGGAAAGACTGATAAGAAATGGTGTGAAAATCCCTTCATTAAACACCGTAAAATCAAAGCACAGGAAAAAATGGTCAACAAACTTAGTACGGGTTCTGACCTGGAAAATGAACCTTGATGTTAGAGTTCTGCACCGTAAGGATTTAGCCATCATTAATCCAAAATCAGAGGACTACTATCAATGCATGATTGACTTTTTAGGTAAATCAACAATCAAATCACCACAACATGTTATCAATATGGTCAAAAGCTTTAACAAATATGGATTTCCATTTCCGGAACCATGCAGTCGATATTTTTCCCCATCCAGGGAGTGGCTGCCAGGCCATATCAGGCATCTGGCCAGAGTAGCCAAACCTGAACAATCATTTTCGGACTGTGAACTGATTAAAATATTGAGAGTACTGAACCCTGTAGAACTACAAGATACCTATTTACGCTATCTACATGAGTATTTGCAAAATAGGCTGGTTAAAAACCAGGGGCCCCGAATACTGCAAAATGCCTTCAGCACCATTAAAAAGGCTAACATCCCCCTCCCTGCCATTGAAGGAATCACCAACTGGAACATATTGACATTACGAAAACTGGCTGATTTATGTGTAAAAAAATTTGGCGGAATCTCCGCAGAAACGGTTGCACCCTATCCTTCTTTTGGTACAAAAGACGTGATACCAACCTCACCCGATGAGTTTGCCGACTGGTTTCTCAACAAACTTACCAAATATCAATTTAATTTCATTAATTTCGATAGCACGCTAAAGGCTGCGAACCTGATTGTTAACATCAGTCCAATAGAAGGTATCACATTTAAACCCGTACCACAGAAGGCAGACTGGATGTTGTACTATGTCTGTCATTACGGTTTTGACAAAAAAGAGATTTACCATCAGGCTCCTACACACACAATCTATCAAATGCTGAAACGCATTACCTCCCGGAAAAAGCATTCAGAATTATACGATAAATTATTGTATGTCAGCTCAACAGCTTCTGGCCTTCGATCTCTTAGTATTATCAGGAGCCTGAAAAAACACAACATCAAACTACCTGATGATTTAATGGATTATTCAGTCAAAGATCAGGTGACTGAGATGCATGCAAGAGCCAAAAAACTGCAGAAATCTGGCTGGCTGGCAGCCGATATAGACTTATCGCACCATAGAATATCAAGACATAAAAAAGGATCGGGAGCACGTTTATGAAATATCTGGGTTAAGAGATCACAACAATCACTGCCATTAAGAGGTTAAATCATAATATGCTGGTATCCACTGCTACCCATCAAAACACACAGCTTATGGATGATCAAAAGCTCCAAAAAAACCGTCAAAAGAAAAGAAAACAGCAACAGGATAACAACAATCACTCAAAAAAGATCAGATTGGAAACCACCCGGATTAATCATCAGGGGCTTGTTAAACAGATGAGAGATCAAAAGAAACTACCGAAATATCAGGTTGCTATGGCCAAAGGTAAGCCTATTCACCAAAACTCTCAGAAAAGTAAACTGCAGATTGATTCAAAACAGAGCACTGAAAGTGATTCAATTCCCACAATACTTAGTAAAGTACTGGATGATATTCGTAAAATGGATATTGAGTATGCCATAAGCTCTGATAAATCCGCTCAAATGCCAGAGCATAAAAGATTACCCATTCACGGCAATTTTACCTGTGTTGGAATGATTTATGAGCATTTACTGGTACCAAAGATTCATTATTTGATACAAGAACTCTCTCCTGTTAATGACTTGAAGCAGCAGCAGACCAAATACGCCAGGCACATAGCAGAGTTAGTCAAAACCTACAAAGTAGCCCAATGTGATGAGATGACTCATTTAATGGCTTCCTGTTGCCTGGAAAATCCGGACATCAGCCTGTTCAAAATGGTTATCAGCTTTTTTAGTGCGAGAGCCGTAGCAAAGAAAGGAAAGATGAAAAGATCCACCACGCATGTATGTTTGATGGTATGCCCAAGTCTTTCAGGTGATAGTGTGCAGATGCAAAGCCAATGGTATGAAGCTGAACACAAACATGCTCATAGTGATCTGCGTTGTGCTGACGGGAGCTATCATCAGCCATCCTATATGGCTACTTCCGATATTTACATTGCTGATCCGTGTCAGCATGAATTGTGGCCAGGAAGCCAGTGGCAGCAATTTATCAGCAATATTGCTGATCAATATCTCACACCAACAGGTAAAGATTTTAAGAAAATAAAGGTACAAATAACGCCCTATCATTCGGAAACTGCCGTTATGGAGCTACCGGCCGAAGATGTACAGACAGCGCCAGTTAGCAGTGATACCACAGACTATTCAGCCATGCAGGTCTATTCTTATCTTGAAGAATTTGTAAAGAAACCAATCAATAAACCACGGGTTGCTGATATCACCAAGCAAAGACTGGTAAGAAATAGTGTAAAGATCCCTTCATTTGAGATCGTAAAACCATCACACAGGAAAAAATGGTCAACAAATTTGATACGAGTTCTGGCCTGGAAAATGAACCTTGATGTTAAAGTTCTGCACCGTACGGATTTAGCCATCATTAATCCAAAATCAGAGGACTACTATCAATATATGATTGACTTTTTAGGTAAATCAACCATCGAATCATCAATGGATGTTATCAAAATGACCAAAAGCTTTAACAACCATGGGTTTCCATTTCCTGAACCATGCAGTCGATATTTTTTACCATCGGATGAGTGGCTGCCGGGCCATATCAGGCATTTGATTAGACTAGCCAAACCTGAACGATCATTTTCGGACTGTGAACTGATTAAAGTATTGAAAGTACTGAATCCTGTGGCACTACAAGATACCTATTTACGCTATCTACATGAGTATTTGCAGAATAAGCTGGTTAAAAACCAGGGCCCCCGGGTACTGGAAAATACCATCCGCTATATTAGACGGGGAAACGTCCCTCCCCCTGCCATTGAAGGAATTACCCGCTGGAATATATTGACATTACGAAAACTGGCTGATTTATGTGTAAAAAAGTTTGGCGGCATCACCGCAAAAACGGTTGTTCCCGATCCTTCTGCTGGCAAAAAAGAAGTTATACCAACCTTACCCGATAAGTTTGCCGACTGGTTTCTCAACAAACTTACTAACTGTCAATTTAATTTCAATAGATTCAATGGCAGCCTGAAGACTGCAAACCTGATTGTTAACATCAGTCCGATAGAAGGTATCACATTTGATCCCGTACCGCAGAAGGCAGACTGGATGTTGTACTATGTCTATCAGTACGGTTTTGACAAAAAAGAGATTTACCACCAGACCTCTTCAACAACACTCTATCAACTGTTGAAACGCATTACCTCACCAGAAAAGCACTCAGAATTATACGATAGATTACTGTATCTCAGCTCAACATGGAGTGCTCTTAAAACTCACCCTTATTTGAGAAAATTGAAACAACACAACATCAAGCTACCCGATGATTTAATAAATTACACAGTCAAGGGCCGGATGATTGAGATGCACGCAAGGGCGGAAAAACTGAAGAAATCTGGCTGGCTGGCAGCGGATATAGACCTGTCGTACCATAAAAAATCAAAACATAAAAAATCAAAACATAAAAAATCAAAACATAAAAAAGTTTTCTAACGCCCGGAGAAATCTTAACAACCGCTGCCAATAACAGGTTAAATCATAATATGCTTGTATCCACTGCTACCCATCAAAACACACGGCTTATGAATTATCAAAAGCCCCCAAAAAACCGTCAAAATAAAAGGAAACAGCAACAGGATAATAACAATCCCCCGAAAAAGGCCAGGCTGGACACTACCCGAATAAATCATCAGGGGCGTGTTAAACAGACGAGAGATCAAAAGAAACTACCAGAATACCAGGTTACTATGGCAAAAAGTCAGCCTGCTCACCAAAACTCTCAAAAAAGTAAACTACGGATTGACACAAATCAGAGCACTGAAAGTCATTCAATTCCCACAATACTGAGTAAAGCACTGGAAGATATTCGTAAAATGGATATTGAGTATGCCATAAGCTCTGATAAATCCGCTCAAATGCCAGAGCATAAAAGGTTATCCATTCACGGCAATTTCACCTGTGTTGAAAAAATTTATAAGTATTTACTGGTACCAAAGATTCATCACTTGATACGAGAACTTGCTCATGTTACTGATTTGCAACAACAGCAGACCAAATACGCCATGCAAATAGCAGAATTAGTCAAAACCTACAAAGTAGCCCAATGTGATGAGTTGACCCATTTAATGGCTTCCTGCTGCCTGAAAAACCCGTCTATCAGCCTGTTCAAAATGGTTATCAGCTTTTTTTTTGTCAGAAACGGAGCAAAAAAAGGAATTGTCGAAGGAACCACCACTCATGTATGTTTGATGGTATGTCCACGTCTTTCTGGTGAAAGTGTGCAGACACAAAGCCAATGGTATGAAGCTAAACACCGAGCTACTCGTAGTGATCTGCATTGTGCAGACGGGAGCTATCATCAGCCATCCTATATGGCTGCTTCCGATATTTACATTGCTGATCCGTGTCAGCATGCATATTGGCCAGGAAACCAGTGGCAACAATTTATCAGCAATATTGCCGATCAATATCTATCACCAACGGGTAAAGATTTTAAGAAAATAAAGGTACAAATAACGCCCTATCATTCAGAAACTGCCGTTAAGGTTCTACCGGCCGTAGATATACAGGCAGTACCAGTTAACAGGGATACCCCAGACTATTCAGCCATACCGGCCTATTTTTATCTTGCAGAGTTCGTAAATAAACAACAGGCTACTGAGATCACCAGGAAAAAACTGATAAAAAATAAAGTAAAGATCCCTTCATTCAACACCGTAAAATCAGCCTACAGGAAAGCATGGTCAATACGTTTAATACGAGTCATGGCCTGGAAAATGAAACTTGATAGTAAAGTTCTGTACCGTCAGGATTTAGCCATCATTAATCCAGAATCAGAGGACTACTATCAATATATGATTGACTTGTTAGCTAAATCAACAGTCGAATCATCAAATCATGTTGCCAATATGACCGACGGCTTTAACATCCAGGGTTTTCCATTTCCTGAACCATGCAGTCGATATTTTTTACCATCAGAAAAGTGGCTGCCAGGCCATATCAGGCATTTGCTCAAAGTAGCCAAACCTGAACGACCATTGCCGGACTGGGAATGCATTAAAATATTGAGAGTGCTCAATCCTGTGGAATCACAAGATACCTATTTACGCTATCTACATGAGTATTTGCAAAATAGGCTGGTTAAAAACCAGGGGCCCCGAATACTGCAAAATGCCTTCATCACCATTAAAAAGGCTAACATCCCCCTCCCTGCCATTAATGGAATCACCCGCTGGAATATATTTACATTACGAAAACTGGCTGATTTATGTGTCGAAAAGTTTGGCGGCATCTCCGTAAAAATGGTGACTCCCTATACTTCCGTTGACAAAAAAGAAATTATACCAACCTCACCCAGGGATTTTGCCACCTGGTTTCTCCATAGACTTACCAGATATCAGTTTCATTTCAGTAATTTCGATGGCAGTCTAAAGCGTGCAAACCAGATTGTTAACATCAGTCCAATAGAAGGTATCACATTTAACCCCGTACCACAGAAGGCAGACTGGATGCTGTACTATATCTACCATTACGGCTTTGACAAAAAAGAGATTTACAATCAGGCATCGACAAGAACAATCTATCAAATGCTGAAACGCATTACCTCCCGGAAAAAGCATTCAGAATTATACGATAAATTATTGTATGTCTGCTCAACAGGTTTTGGTCTTCAATCGCTCACTGCTATCAGGAGACTGAAAGAACACAACTTTAAAATACCCGATGATTTAATGGATTACACAGTCAAAGAGCAGGTGACTGAGATGCATGCAAGAGCGAAAAAACTGAAGGGATCTGGCTGGCTGGCAGCGGATATAGACCTGTCGTACCATAAAAAAATAAAACATAAAAAAGTTTTCTAATGCCTTGAGAGATCACAACACCACTGCCATTAACAGGTTAAATCATAATATGCTGGTATCCACTGCTACCCATCACCACATACGGCTTATGGATGATCGAAAGCCCCAAAAAAACCGTCAGAATAAAAGAAAACAGCAACAGGATAACAACAATCCCTCGAAAAAGATCAGGCTGGACACCACCCGGATTAATCATCAGGGGCGTGTTAAACAGAAAAGCGTTCAAAAGAAACTACCGGAATATCAGGTTGCCATGGCAAAAGGCCAGCCTGTTTACCAAAACTCTCAGAAAAGTAAACTGCAGATTGATTCAAAGCAGAGCGCTGAAAGTCATTCAATCCCCACAATACTGAGTAAAGTACTGGATGATATTGGTAAAATGGATATTGAGTATGTCATAACTTCTGATAAATCCGCTCAAATGCCAGAGCATAAAAGATTACCCATTCACGGTAATTTCATCTGTCTTGAAAACATTTATAAGTATTTACTGGTACCGAAGATTCATCACTTGATACAAGAACTTTCCCCTATTAATGACTTGGCACAACAGCAGACCAAATACGCCATGCAAATAGCAGAGTTAGTCAAAACCTACAAAGTGGCCCAATGTGATGAGATGACCCATTTAATGGCTTCCTGCTGCCTGGAAAACCCGGCCATCAGCCTGTTCAAAATGGTTATCAGCTTTTTTTGTGTAAGAACCGGACCAAAGAAAGGTAATGATGGAACCACCACTCATGTATGTTTGATGGTATGCCCAAGTCTTTCAGGTGATAGTGTACAGACGCAAAGCCAATGGTATGAAGCTAAACACCAATATATGCATAGTGATCTGCATTGTGCTGACGGGAGCTATCATCAGCCATCTTATATGGCTGCTTCCGATATTTACATTGCTGATCCGTGTCAGCATGAATATTGGCCAGGAAGCCAGTGGCAGCAATTTATCAGCACTATTGCCGACCAATATCTATCACCAACAGGTAAAGATTATAAGAAGATAAAGGTAAAAATAACACCCTATCATTCGGAAACTGCCGTTAAGGCACTACCGGCCGCCGATATACAGGCAGTGCCAGTTAACAGGGATACCACAGACTATTCAGCCATACCTGCCTATTTTTATCTTGAAGAGTTCATAAGTAAACAACAGGATACTGAAATCACCAGGCAAAGACTGGTAAGAAATAATGTAAAGATCCCGTCATTTAACACCGTAAAATCAACACACAGAAAAGCATGGTCAACCAGTCTGGTACGGGTTCTGGCCTGGAAAATGAACCTTGATGTAAAAGTTCTGTACCTTGAAGATTTAGCCATCATTAATCCAAAATCAGAGGACTACTATCAATATTTGATTGACTTTTTAAGTAAATCAACAATCGAATCATCAAAACATGTTACCAATATGACCCGCCGCTTTATCAAGCATGTATTTCCATTTCCCGAACCATGCAAAAGATATTTTTTACCTTACAAAAAGTGGCTTCCTGCCCATATCAGGCATCTGCATAGAGTCGCCAAACCGGAACGACCATTTTCGGACTGGGAACTCATTAAAGTCATGCGAGTACTGAATCCTGCGGAATCACAAGATACCTATTTACGCTATCTGCATGAGTATTTGCAAAATAAGCTGGTTAAAAACCAGGGGCCCCGAGTACTGGAAAGTGCCTTGATTAGCATTAAAGAAGGGACTCCCCCCCTCCCCCTCCCTGCCATTAAAGGAATCACCCGCTGGAATATATTGACATTACGAAAACTGGCTGATTTATGTGTAGATAAGTTTGGCGGCACCTGGGCAAAGACGGTTACTCCCTATCCTGCCGTTGGCAAAAAAAATGTTATACCAGCCTTACCCAAGGAGTTTGCCGCCTGGTTTCTCAATAGACTTACCAGATATCAGTTTAATTTCAAAAATTTCGATAGCAGGCTAAAGAGTGCAAACCTGATTGTTAACATAAGTCCAATAGAAGGTATGACGTTTAACTCCGTACCACAGAAGGCAGACTGGATGTTGTACTATGTCTATCATTACGGCTTTAACAAAAAAGAGATTTACCATCAGGCTCCTACAAGTACAATCTATCAAATGCTGAAACGCATTACCTCACGGAAAAAGCATGTAGAATTATACGACAAATTATTGTATATCGGCTCAACAGGTTGTGCTCTTCGATCTTTCAGCTTTATCAATAGCCTGAAAAAACACAACATCAAACTACCCGATGATTTGATGGATTATACATTTAAAGGCCAAATGGTTGAGATGCATGCAAGAGCAGAAAAACTGAAGGAAACAGGCTGGCTGGCAGCCGATACAGACTTATCGCACCATAGAATATCAAGACATAAAAAATAAGAGCACGCCATAACCGATAAGGCAACAGCCTGATGGCCGGTGACACCAATAATTCGGTATATGTTGGTATTGAAAATTGCTCTCAAACATCCGTTAATCGCAACACCATAACAAGCAGTTGATATCTGAGGGTACACTTGAACGAATTACTATTGATTGGCCAGCTTTTGTTATTTTACGGCATGGTCATTTTAACTTACCGCCTGTTCGGCAAAATGGGGCTCCTCTGTTACACCGTGCTGGCCATCGTGGCCGCTAATATTGAAGTACTGGTGCAGATCAATGCCTTCGGTATGGAGATGACCCTGGGGAATATCATGTTTGCCTCCACCTTCCTGGTGACCGATATCCTCAGTGAGGTGGGTGGTAAAAAATGGTCTGACTACGCAGTCAATGTCGGCTTCTTTACCTCGGCACTGTTTATTGCCATTTCCCAGAGCTGGCTGTATTTCATGCCCAATTCCCTGGATTTTGCCATGCCGCATATTCAGGCCATCTTCAGCAACACGCCTCGCCTGATGATTACCGGCCTGCTGGTTTATGCCATTACACAACGCTTTGATGTGTGGCTTTACCACAAAATCTGGCACTGGACCGGGCTTACCGAGAATTATCTGTGGCTGCGCAACAATGTGTCCACCATGATTTCGCAGTTCCTGAATGCGGTTCTGTTTACTTTCGGAGCGTTTTACGGGACGTTCCCGGTGCCGGACCTGCTCAGTATCATCATCACCAGCTATGGTATCTTTGTGGTGACCAGCCTGTGTGATACTCCTGCCGTGTATCTGTGCAGAAAAATCAAGGTCAGGGAAATATGGGAGCGTACATGAAAGTCATTATTACCGGAGCCAGTGCAGGTATTGGCCTGGCGGTTTGTCAGCGTTTTCTGCAAGATGAACGCATCACCGTGGTGGGTATCGATGTTAATCCCGGCGAACTGGTTAACGACCGTTACCACCATTTTTTAGCCGATGTGGCGAACCCGGAATCGCTCCCAGCCATTAAGGGCGTAACACACCTGATCAACAACGCCGGGGTGCAAAACACCACACAGGACATCGCCATTAATTTAGGCGGGGTGATGAACTGTACCATGCTGTACGGCCTGCAACCGGCGATTCAATCCATTGTCAATGTTGCCTCTGCCAGTGCTCATTCCGGTGCTGAATTTCCAGAGTATGTAGCCTCAAAGGGCGGTGTTGTCGCCTACACTAAATGGACTGCGCTGCAGGTTGCTCAATACGGTGCCACCTGCAACAGTATTTCCCCGGGAGGCGTGCTTACCGAACTGAACAGACCGGTCATGGACGATCCTGAAAAATGGCAGGCCATCATGAATGAAACGCTACTGCCAAAATGGGCCAGTTCTGAAGAAATAGCACAGTGGGTTTACTTTATGGCGATCATCAATCGCAGTATGACCGCACAGGATGTTCTGGTGGATAACGGCGAGATGGCGAAGGCTAACTTTGTCTGGTGATTGACAACAGAGGCAGCTTCTGAATAAGGTATGAATTCACGGCAAAAAAGCTGCCTCCAATGCGCCAGAAGCCTGTTATCAGGTTAAGTGGCTTGGGGTAGGGCTCAAAAGTTATAAGTATTTCACTGCAAAGGAGTTGCAACCATGAGTTGGATTGCTTACATACAACCTTTGGGAATGCCATCCTGTGGACTGGACAACCCTTTTGCCGGACAGCTGGTTACAGGAAAACATCCAGGTTAAATCGTCGTTTTCTTCATCAATGTTCAAATAATCCAATGGAGAAGATCAATGACCATTAAAGAACTGAAAAAAGCCTTCAAAAAAAACCAGCTGCCTGTCCAGCTGCTGAGTCAGGAAGGGGATATCTATCTATGCCGGGTGGACGGTAAGCACCTGCTGAGAAATAACGATACATCCCCCGCTATTTTCCACAGCATCAGTGAGGCAAAAGAAACCCTTGGAGATCATATTGCTCCTCACTTGCAGCTGGTTTTTTCCGAAACCTACGATGAGATGTTCCATCCTGAAAACCAGACCAAATCATCAAAATGAGCCCGGGAGAGGTATTCCTCAGGCTCATTAGCCAATCATCGATTTGCCGTAGACCGTCCGCTCCATATCAACCACGTCAACAGTAATGGAGACATTATCCAGGGGAGTTCCCTCTACAGCATCCAGCAAAATACCGGACAGTTCCTGTTTCTGTTGCAAACTCCGTCCGGATAGAATTCGAGCCGTTATATGAATAAACTGCCCCCCCTGCTCCGTACCTGTACGATAATGATCGTAAGGCAGCGCCCGGACCTTAATGGTCGACACGTCAAACAGCCCGGAGCTGACAGCTCCCTGATGCACACTTTCCATCAGGGCCTCTGGACTGACAATTGCTTCCAGTGGCCGCGAGTATTCGATAATACAGTGTGGCACGTAAAACCTCCTTGCAAATGGCATAAGGCCGTGATCAGCCCAACTTCTGTTTAGATGCCCAGATTGCCAGTTTGTGCTTCATGGTCACCTGGGATACCTGATCCTCTGGCAGAGGCTGGATGAGGTTATCATGGACCAGCAGCCGGTATATATATTCGATTTTCTCACTGGCAGAATCGGTCGCCTCAAATTCCACAACCCCCCGCTTCTCACCATATTTCATGCCATATTCAATGGCCTTCTTTACCAGCTCTTTTTCATTCTTCAGCTTCTTCATTGGAGCCTCATTCAATCCAGTGGTGTATTAGGACATTAGCTTTTATAAACCATATATGGCAAATCAGGAGATTGACCAACAACACGATTTCGGCGCACGGCTTATACTGCAATTCCCAAACGCATCAGCCTGTCATGCGCTATTCCCAAAGGTTATTACCAAAAGCGCTATTCCCTAGCGGGTTCAAATAAGGTAAAAGTGCCTTATGAGAACCCCGAAACGAATCCAACCCCTGGTTGATGAAGGACTGGTGGATGAAGTACTCCGCCAGCTAATGAGTGGTAAAGAAGCCGATGTCTATGTGGTGCGCTGTGGCAATGATATCCGCTGCGCCAAGGTTTATAAGGAAGCGGCCAGGCGCAGCTTTAAAAAGGCCGTCCAATATCAGGAAGGTCGCAAAGAGCGCAACAGTCGCAGGCAGCGAGCCATCGAGAAAGGCTCCAGATATGGCCGGAAACAGCAGGAAGAGACCTGGCAGAGTGCCGAGGTTGACGCCCTGTTCCGCCTGGCCAGAGCGGGCGTAAGAGTCCCACAGCCTTATATCTGCCTGGATGGCGTACTGTTGATGGAACTGCTGACGGATGATGAAGGTCAGGTTGCCCCGCGCCTGGGTGAAGTGACCATGTCCGCCGAACAGGCCCGTGAAGACCACGCCACCATGATGCATTATGTCATGCTGATGCTCTGCGCTGGCCTGGTTCATGGCGACCTGTCGGAATTCAATGTTCTGGTGGATGACTACGGCCCGGTGATTATTGACCTGCCCCAGGCCGTGGATGCCTCGGCCAACAACCATGCCCGCTCGATGCTGGCCAGGGATATCAACAACATCACAGAATACTATGGACAATTTGCACCGGACCTGTTGAACAGCCAGTATGCCAAAGAGATGTGGGCACTCTACGAAGATGGCGAACTGACCCCGGAAACCGAACTGACCGGCCTGTTCACCGAAGCGGAGCAAGCCGCCGATGTGGACTCAGTGCTGGCCGAAATAAAAGCAGTTCTGGCTGAGGAGCAGAAACGGCAGGAACGTCTGAGAGAATCTGATAACCCTGATGCCTGACTGAGACGGAAGCCAGCCCTACCGGTCAGGTGGGGCCAGGAGGCTGTCCGATCAAAACAATGCTCAGGCTTGGGCGGTGCAGTACCAATCGATCAGTTACTTCATTTAACTGGCGGCATGTTGATGATGCTACTGAATATCTGATTAGCCCTTTGAAAACAGGTTTCAGGGAAACATCAACAATGATACAAATAATATCATTTTTAAAAATATAACACCCTGTAATTACAATAAAGGCAACATTATTTTTAATTGATTGTTATTTGACTTCTGTCAATCTTTCCAGTTGATTTAATAAATACAATCAGAATCAGAGCTTTTATCTCAGTAATGATTATTTTCCTTACAGGACTGTTTTGAAAGCCATGGTAGAGAATATATGCAGAAAATATTGATAACAGGAAACAATTGAACAACACCTTCTTATTGTTTTCGAAAAATTGTTACAGGTGGTATCGCCATCTGTAAAGCAGGCAGGCAAAATCCTTTGCAAGGATTAACGAACAACAATGCCCTGTGCTACTTACTTTTTTTTCTTTGCCGTGGAAAATCGTTTGTTTATTGCTGTTATTTGTTTTTCATTTCTTTATTTAACAGTGGTGCAAGCTGTTTTACTTTGGCATTGATATTTGGAAAACAAATAGAGCATTCGGTTAGTGACAGAAATTATAAACTTGGCTTTAAGTGAGGCATCAATGGCAACTGGTACGAATCGTGGCTGGGTCGTAGTGACGGCTGGCCTGGCGATTAACTTAATGTTTGGCAGTCTGTACACGTGGAGTATCTTCTCCGAGAATTTTATCAACACTCAGGGCTGGACCGCTTCTCAGGCATCCACGCCCTACGCAGCGGCCATTGCCGCGTTTGCGCTGGTCATGCTGGTAGGTGGTAAGCTGCAGGATCGCCTGGGGCCGCGCGTTGTGATCACCATCGCAGGTCTGTGCACTGCGGCAGGTATGTTCCTGTGCAGTGCCATGCCCACCGAGACCGGCGTTATCCTGGGTTTTGGTGTTCTCAATGGTGCAGGAATCGGTCTGGGTTATTCCGCAACAGCTCCGGCAGCAGTGAAATGGTTCAAACCGGAGCAAAAAGGGTTAATTGTCGGTCTGGTTGTCACCGGCTTTGGTTTGGCACCACTGTATGCGGCACCGCTGGCCAAATACCTGATCGCAGAATATGGCCTGTTTGCCAGCTTTAATATACTGGCGGTGTTCTTCGGTAGTGTGATCGTTACTGGTGCCCAGTTCATGAGTGTTCCGGAAACCACAACAGGCATGGCGACTGCGGATAAAAAGGCCAAAGAGAGACCGGTTGTTGCTGATGGCCCACAAACCGGTGAGTACAACTGGAAGCAGATGATCAGGACGCCACAGTTTGCCATGTTGTGGCTGATGTTCTTGGCAGGTTCCATGACCGGTCTGATGATGATTGGTCATATTGGTAACATTGCCAAGCTGCAACTGACCGATACCTTTAACATTACCCTGCTGGTTCAGGCGTTCTCTGTCGCCAATGCTTTGGGCCGCCCGGGTGCTGGCTTAATATCTGACAGGATCGGTCGTGCCCGCACCATGAGCATTCTGTACACGTTGCAAGGTGCTGTGCTGTTGATGTTCAGTGGTTTTGATACCTTTAGCATGATCCTGATGGGTTCATTGGTTATCACCTTCGGCTATGGTGCAATGCTGGCAGTATTCCCGTCTGCAACGGCAGACTTCTTCGGTACCCGGAACCTGGGCTTTAACTACGCTATCCTGTTCAGCGCGTGGGGTGTTGCGGGCATGGCCGGTCCGAAACTGGCAGGCTATCTGCTGGACACCACGGGCGGTTATGAGAGCACCTTTATGATCTGTGCCGGAGTAAGTTTTGCAGCGGCTGCCATTGGTCTTATGGTCAAACCACCGAAAAAAGCAGCTGATTTTGTGGGAGTGCAAACTGCCCAGGCTGCTTGAGTATTTTAATAAAGCTCTTGATGGATTTTCTGATCAACAACACCTGAAATCCAGATAGAGCCGCTTGACCACGCTTCCTGATTAAAAGCCCGGCATGTTTCGGGCTTTGTTTTTGCCACTTGCCACCAGAACACGGCCAATAATAAGCAAACAATATCCGCAACTTTACGACCTGAAACCCGCATACAACAAACCAGTCCACAGCGTAATAGGCCTGCGGCTTTCACAGTCCTTGTTGCTCCAATGTAATAACGAGTTTTCAACAGTCTGGATGGCAATGGAGCCCAGGGCGGTAGCATGAGGTGCACATATGTACTATTAACATACCTCCGGTATAGCCAGAGGTACGACAATGGCCAACTACACACCAATGGT
>NZ_JBLYNV010000064.1:0-30880 GCF_049310165.1 Endozoicomonas sp. ALE010
CTGGATTGTCTGAGAATATTCGATCTGCAATGTTGGCAGTCATGAGCAGAGCAAAAATATGAACTATGGTGCATCTGATGCGACCACCCTGTTAACTTTACGAGTTTTGTTCTTGTATAGAAATTGAACTTCTCGCTTACTCTGAATGGCTTTTTCAATGAGCGTATGGAGTGACTCAATAAAATCCATTTCCAGAGGTGCTTCCTGAAAATGGTAACAACCACCGGTATTCTGGTTGACAAAATTGATCAGAAACCTTGCAGTTTTGTGAGGAAGAGCCTTTTTTAAACCAAGCCTGTCGATAAGGCTAACCAAGTCATGCTCGTTGAATACATGAGTCGATGTAAGCCTATAAGTACCAGTGATCGGACAACGATCCAAAGCCGTGCCAAGACGATCCAAATCCCTGCGAATGGTTTTTGTGCAGACACTATACCGCTCTGCCAATTCTTGAATTTTCAAGGGTTGGCCGCTATGAGCAAGCAGAATAATGTCAGCAAGACGATTGGCAAGAAAGGTATTTCTCATCAGGTACCGATAGACCACAAACCACTAAAAGACACCTAATAATACAACAATGGATGGACAGGTTGTGTCCACACAGATCAATAAATCAGAATATATAACTTCAAATATATGATCAAAGACGTATATTTCAAGTAACTTAACCAATCTTGCTAACGGGCACGCTATTATTCAGCAATATGCCTTACCATCAGATTTCAATGTTTTTACCATTGCTCTGCAAATAGCAGCCTTTCTTTTGCAATTTGAGCCATAGCCTTGGCATTTTTGTAATAGCAACGTGTCTCATGTTCGGGGTGTTTTTTGCCACGCAGCCCCATGGCTTTTCTGGAGGTGTTGGCTTTGGCTCTTGCTTCCAGTTGCGATTTGGGGATAAACCCACACAAGTCGTGCTCAATATGAGAAAGGTAGGCTTTGCGCTCTACCCACTGATCGGCAAACCAGGCCATCGGGCCTGGCTGAAACTGCTCGCCTTCACAGACTTCATTCGCGACCGTGCCTTGCCCCATATCGGTAGGGCCCTCACCACTGAACAGCAAATACATCGGTAACCCCTGTTACAGTGAGTTGATTTCATCAACCAGTCGATTCAGGTCAGTATCAATAAAAGCCTCTCCGGGTCCCATTACTGCAAGCTTTTCTTTCAGAGAGGGAATGGAGAAAAACGGGATAGCCCGGGTATACCCTTCCGCCGTTTTGTAGAGATACTGCACGCTTCTGGTTGCAATATCGTCCTCCATAAAATTGAGAATCATCGGGCTGTGAGTCGATACCAGAACCTGCTGCTCCGCCTGCACCAATGTATCAATCAAAAACTCGATAAGCTCTGGATTGATGCCGTTCTCAATCTCATCAAAGGCCATAAAACTGTGCTCGGTCATCAGCTGGGCCAGAATGGCCATAATTCGCAACATACCGTCGTTAACATGGCGAGCTTCCGTTGGCAGCTCCTGATGTTCGAAGACCTCGGCGATATTCAGTGCTTTCCAGCCGGATCGTATTGACCGGGTTTTAATCTCCTGAAGTCTTGGATAGGCCTTTTTCAAACGGTCCCGCAGTGCATTTTTATATTCCTGAGACATCTCATGGATATAGGCAGACATTCTTTGTCCACCCAACCCCATTTCTCCTTCACTGTTTCTGGCTTTTTGCCGCAAAAACTGGGGAGCCAGCAATTCCAGAGAACGAAATTGCCGGAAGAACAATTTGAACACTTTCAGCTCATCAGACAGCTCCTTGTCGAGCAACTGGGAAAGAATTGACCCCTGGTAGGAGAAACGGATGGGCTGGTGGATATTACCCAGGGTGTAAGCGCCATCAGCCACCGTAAGCAGCGTATACGTTGTGAAGTTCACACAATCCAGCACAATCTTTTCCTGGGTACAACGCTGCTGATCTGTGTTAAATACCGCTTCCCAGGTCGTCATGGACCCATCCATCAAGTGCATGCTCACGGTAAACAAGATCAGCTTCTTCCTGCTTTTGCCAAGGCGACTGGTCAGCTCAGAAGCTTTCCAGTCACGCTCTTCAAGCCATCCCTTAATATCACCTTTGACCTGTTGGGCCAGAAAATCCATAAACTGCAACACTGTGGACTTACCGGCACCATTGAGCCCTATCAGGCAGTTGAAGCTATGCAGGGATAGGTCAAACCCACCAGGGACTTGAAGTTTTCAACCCGGATATGGTCGATCCACATCGGATGTGTGTTGCCCATTATCCTTTCACTCCCGTCACGTCCTTCACATTAGCCAACAGTGTACCAAACTTGCCATAGTTCACCTTTACCCCATCATTCAGATCCAGGGCAATGCGTAGGTCGGTGAAGTGCCGCCACTGTTCGTCAAACTTACGCAATTCCAGCTGCTGGTTCTGACGCATACAGAACAATCGAAGTTTAGTGTGTACGATTCACTGTCTATGTGCATGATATATTGTTTACGTGCACGATTTATTAGGATTATACAAATTTATACGTACAGCCCGGCACAATATCCCGAAGCCCAGGCCCACTGGAAGTTGAACCCGCCGAGGTGGCCGGTGACATCCAGTACTTCACCCACAAAATAAAGCCCTGGCTGGTTCTGGCTTTCGAAGGTTTTTGATGAAATATTGTTGGTAGCTACGCCGCCCAGAGTGACTTCGGCTTTTTTATAACCTTCGGTGCCCGCTGGCATAAATACCCAGGATTCCAGGTTTTCGGCCAGGCGTTGCAGCTCAGTTGCAGAAAACTGGTTCATGGGTTTACGACCACTGTCTGTCAATTTTTGCAGCTCTCCATAAGTGCATAGAGCGGTTGTCAGACGTTTGGTTAATTTATCTGAGAGTACTGAGCGAATTTCAGCCCTGGGTTTTGCTTCTCTGAGTTCATTCAACCAGTCCTCTATGGCGATACCCGGTAGCCAGTTGATGGAAACTTTATCGCCAGGCCGCCAGTAGGAGGAGATCTGCAATATGGCAGGCCCACTCAGCCCTCGGTGGGTAAAGAGGACATTCTCCCGAAAGCTCTGGCCATTGCAGCTGGCGATGACATCGGCACTCACACCGGATAACTCAATAAAGTGGGCCAGCCACTGTTTGTCCATGGTGAATGGCACCAGGCCTGGCACCCTTTCAATTAAATGATGACCGAACTGCTCGGCCAGTTCATAGCCAAGACCGGAAGCGCCCATGGTGGGGAATGACAAGCCACCGGTGGCCACCACTAACGATGTGCAGCGGATTTCTCCCAATGTCGTATCCAGCGTAAAGCCTTCTTCATCATCCAATGGTTTAACGTGATGTAATGCTGTCTTCAGGCGAGTGGCGACACCGGACTTTCTGCACTCTTCCACCAGCATCTCTACGATATCGCTGGATTGCTGGTTGCAGAACAGCTGCCCCAGGGTTTTCTCATGCCAGGGAATCTGGTGCTTATCCACCAGCGCCTGAAAATCCCACTGGGTGTAGCGGGCCAGTGCCGATTTACAGAAATGGGGATTTTGGGAGAGGTAGTTTGCCGGTTCAGCGTACATATTGGTGTAGTTGCAGCGGCCACCGCCGGAAATCAGAATTTTCTTGCCAATCTTATTGGCATGGTCGATGACCAGCACCTTTCGGCCGCGATCACCTGCCGTCAGTGCACACATCAACCCGGAAGCCCCCGCTCCAATAATAACGGCATCGTATTGCATGGATGGTAATAAGGGTTGATTTACTGGCATAGAGGTCTTGCATCTGATAATGGAAGGCGCGAACTATAGCGAATATAAGAAGAAGGTTCCAGAATCCGATTTTTTTGGCACAGAGTGCACATTCATCAAAACAAACAGCCATTTATGCATGGGAATACATCAGGGCTTTTTTTCCGGAAGCGGCTTCGGTCTCATTCAGGTGTATCATAGCGAAACCTCCTGACCAGTGACTGAGGATGATGTTTACCAGTTTTCTATGCTTATTTAAGAGAGCCTATTGCCTCTCCCATTTTAATTTTCTTACCTGTGATTAAACTCTCTTGCCAATCAACCTTATCTTTTCCAAAAAGACATATCACGGTTGAGCCAATACGAAACGCCCCCAGATCATCTCCAATACGAAAGGGTAAATCATTAAAACTCTTTTCATGAATGTGCGCACGCTTCCCACCTTTTCTATGAGGCTCAATTATCCCATTCTCCCAAACGGTTTCAATACTGGATACATTAATTGCCCCTACCATAATCATTGCCATAGGGCCCTGGGCTGTATCAAAAATACAAACTAACCGCTCATTCTTGACGAACAAATTATCAATATTTTTTGCCGATTTGGGACTGACGGAATATAGCTTACCCGGAATATGGATCGTCTTTTTCAGTTTGCCGGATATGGGCATGTGAAAACGGTGATAATCACCGGGTGATAAATAGATATTGGCAAAACTCCCCCCTTGGAAAGCATCAGAAAGCTCCTGATCTCCACCTAATAAATCTTTGATATTGTATGTATGCCCTTTGGCCTGGATAAGTTCTCCTGAATCTATTTTCCCGGCCTGGCTAATTGTTCCATCAACAGGTGAGGCAACTTCTGTCATTGAAGCAATGGGTCGTGCATCTTTTTCCAACTTTCTAGTAAAAAAGTCATTGAAACATTCAAAATCTTCAGCTCGCTTTTTAGTAGCCTCTTGAAGATTAATGTTATGCATCCAGATAAATTTGCGGATTAACCAGTTTTTTATAACCTTTGTTTTGCATTCAGCTAATTTTCCAAACAGGTTGGAGAAAGTTTTGTGTGGTAACTTCATCTGAAGCTTAATCGTCAGTTTTTCAAAAGAGTTTGCTGCCATTTTTCTTACTTTCAATCCTGCCCATTTTTTCTTTCTGCCTTTTGTCTTATGAGCATCTTCAGGACTAAAAGTAACTTGCCGAGCGGTTTTTTCAGGTATGATAGCTGATGAGTTCATAATTAATTCTTCCTTGATTTATTGAGTACTTCAACAAATTAATCAGGTTGATGTGAAGTAATTATCCACTATTGAGTTATTACTCAAATGCTTGGTATAGGTTTGCCCATAAGAAGTGTCTTGATACGATAAGGTAAGCTCACTAAATACTATTTACTATTAAACTTTAGTCTCCATAAAGTAGCGTTATTTGTTAACTCAATGATTAATAAGATAAAAATCAAGATATGATTTCATCATAAAAAAACCCTGCAAAAGCAGGGCTCTTTGACAGCACAAGAACTGAACTTATTTGCCCAGTTTCTTGCGAACCGCCTGAAGGGTTCTGAGCTGGGCAGCCGCTTCAGCCAGTTGGGTGGCTGCCCTGGAGTAGTCGAATTCGCCACTTTGGTGTTCCAGGGCTTTTTCTGCCTGACGCTTGGCTTCTTCAGCCGCCGCTTCATTCATGTCGTCGGCTCGCAGTGCCGTATCCGCCAGGATCTTGACCTGGTTTGGCTGGACTTCCAGGAAGCCACCGGACACGTAGAAAACCTCTTCTTCACCATTTTGGGTAATGAGTCGGATCGGTCCGGGTCTCAGTTCGGTCAGCAGCGGAGTATGCCCTGGGGTAATGCCCAGGTCTCCCATGGAGCCGGTAGCAATCAACATCTCTACCTGACCTTTGAAGATCTCCTGCTCGGCACTAACGATGTCACAATCTACGGTTGATGCCATTGGGTGCTATCTCCTCAGAATTGCCCACTGCCCGCCTCCCGTAGGAACATGCGTCTTTTCGGGCAGCGGTCTTATTTACATAGACTTGGCTTTTTCAACCGCTTCGTCAATGGAACCGACCATATAGAAAGCCTGTTCTGGCAGCGCATCAAACTCACCTTCCAGAATGCCCTTGAAGGCACGAATGGTGTCTTTCAATGGCACATATTTACCCGGAGAGCCGGTGAATACTTCTGCTACGAAGAAGGGCTGAGACAGGAATCGCTCAATCTTACGGGCGCGGGATACGGTCTGCTTGTCTTCTTCAGACAGTTCGTCCATACCCAGAATGGCAATGATGTCTTTCAGCTCTTTATAGCGCTGCAGTACTGTCTGCACACCACGGGCAACGTCGTAGTGCTCCTGGCCAATGACCAGAGGGTCCAGCTGACGGGAGGTGGAGTCCAGTGGGTCAATCGCCGGGTAGATACCCTTGGAAGCGATATCACGGCTCAGTACTACGGTGGCATCCAGGTGGGAGAATGTCGTTGCAGGGGATGGGTCAGTCAAGTCATCCGCCGGTACGTATACCGCCTGAATAGATGTGATGGAACCGGTCTTGGTGGAGGTAATACGTTCCTGCAGTACGCCCATCTCTTCCGCCAGGGTTGGCTGGTAACCTACCGCAGACGGCATACGGCCCAGCAGTGCCGATACTTCGGTGCCCGCCAGGGTGTAACGGTAGATGTTATCAATGAACAGCAGTACGTCACGGCCTTCATCACGGAATTTTTCCGCCATGGTCAGACCGGTCAGGGCGACACGCAGACGGTTTCCGGGTGGCTCGTTCATCTGGCCGTACACCAGCGATACTTTGTCGATAACGTTGGAGTCGGTCATTTCGTGGTAGAAGTCGTTACCTTCCCGGGTACGCTCACCGACACCGGCAAATACCGAGTAACCGGAGTGCTCGATGGCGATGTTACGGATCAGCTCCATCATGTTGACGGTTTTACCCACACCGGCACCACCGAACAGACCCACCTTACCACCTTTGGCAAATGGGCAAACCAGGTCGATAACCTTGATCCCGGTTTCCAGCAGCTCGTTGGTGGCGGCCTGGTCCGCGTAACTGGGTGCCTTACGGTGAATGGCCGCTCTCTCTTCTTCCCCGATAGGGCCTTTTTCATCAATAGGATTACCCAGGACGTCCATGATACGTCCCAGGGTTTTGGTACCCACTGGCACCTGAATCGGTGCTCCCGTGTTGGCAACGTTCAAACCACGGGCAACCCCTTCGGTAGAACCCATGGCAATGGAACGAACGACACCATCACCCAGCTGCTGCTGAACTTCCAGTACCAGATCCTTTCCATCAACATTCAGTGCGTCATACACTTTGGGCACGCTGTCCCGTGGGAATTCGACGTCGATGACGGCACCGATAATTTGTACGATACGACCGCTACTCATAGTCTTTCCTCACCCCTTAATCTTTTAAACGGCCACGCTTTTAAACAGCCGCAGCACCGCTGACAATTTCAGACAATTCCTGTGTGATCGCAGCCTGACGGGCCTTGTTGTAGACCAACTGCAGGTCATCAATCAGGTTTCCGGCGTTATCGGTGGCACTCTTCATGGCCACCATTCGAGCCGCCTGTTCACAGGCATTATTTTCAACCACCGCCTGGAACACCTGAGACTCGATATAACGTACCAGCAGACCATCCAGCAGCTCTTTGGCATCAGGCTCATACAGGTAGTCCCAGGGTCTCTTCAGGGACGCGTCATCATCCGGTACCAATGGCAGCAGTTGCTGCACTTGCGGCGTTTGGGTCATGGTGTTGACGAAGTCGTTGTGCACCACAAACAGACGGTCAATTTGCCCCTCGTCGTAACGGTCCAGCATCACTTTGACCCCGCCAATCAGGTCGGCAATGTTGGGTGAGTCCCCAATATGCGCCATGGCAGCCACGACGTTACCACCATAGCTGCGAAAAAAGGCGGCAGCCTTGCTGCCAATCAGACAGAGGTCGATGCCGACACCCTGGTCAGTCCACGCCTTCATGCTTTCTACGGTCTTCTTGAACAGGTTAATGTTCAAGCCACCGCAGAGACCACGGTCAGTAGAGACGATAATGAAGCCAACCCGTTTGACGTCACGCTCAACCATAAAGCTGTGTTCGTACTCTGCATTCGCGTTGGCGATGTGTCCTACCACCTGACGAATACGCTCAGCATAGGGGCGGCTGGTTTCCATCCGCTCCTGGGCCTTACGCATCTTGCTGGCAGCCACCATTTCCATGGCGCTGGTAATTTTCTGTGTGCTTTTAATGGACGATATCTGCGTCCGTATCTCTTTTGCCCCGGCCATAATCAGTTTCCAGTTGTCAGTGATCAGTGGTCAGTTATGGGTGGCCAGTTGCCAGTCAGGCTGTTCACTGCCCACTGACAACTGCCCACTGACAACTGATCACCATGTCTGGGTGGCCTTGAACTTCTCAATGACTTCTTTAAGGCCTGCTTCAATCTCGCCGTTGTAGTCCCCGGACTCATTGATGGTCGCCATCAGCGCACTGTGCTCAGCGTTGGCATAGCTGATCAGGGCGGCTTCAAAGTCACCAATCTTGTTCAGGGCCACATCTGCCAGGAACCCTTTCTCAGCGGCAAAGATAACCAGTCCCATTTCCGCTACCGACATGGGGGCGTACTGGGTCTGTTTCATCAGCTCAGTAACCCGCTGACCATGCTCCAGCTGCTTACGGGTGGCTTCATCCAGGTCAGAAGCAAACTGGGCAAACGCCTGCAGTTCACGGTACTGGGCCAGGGCCAGACGGATACCACCGCCGAGCTTCTTGATGATCTTGGTCTGGGCTGCACCACCTACCCGCGATACCGAGACACCGGCGTTCATGGCAGGACGGATACCGGCGTTGAACAGGTCGGTTTCAAGGAAGATCTGACCATCGGTAATGGAGATAACGTTGGTGGGTACGAAGGCCGATACGTCACCCGCCTGGGTTTCGATGATGGGCAGTGCGGTCAGGGAACCGGTCTTGCCTTTTACTTCACCGTTGGTGAACTTCTCAACGTAATCCGCGTTCACCCGTGCCGCACGCTCCAGCAGACGGGAGTGCAGGTAGAAGACATCGCCAGGATAAGCTTCACGGCCCGGTGGACGACGGAGCAGCAGGGAAATCTGACGATAAGCCCAGGCCTGTTTGGTCAGGTCATCGTAGACGATCAGGGCATCTTCACCACGGTCACGGAAGTATTCCCCCATGGAGCAGCCGGCAAACGGTGCCAGGAACTGCATGGCCGCCGGATCAGCCGCACCGGCTGCCACCACAATGGTGTGGTCCATGGCACCGTGCTCTTCCAGCTTGCGCACCACGTTGGCAATGGTGGACTGCTTCTGACCCACAGCAACATAGACACACTTAACGCCGGTGCCTTTCTGGTTAATGATGGCGTCGATCGCCAGGGCGGTTTTACCGGTCTGACGGTCACCGATGATCAGCTCACGCTGGCCACGGCCGATGGGCACCATGGAGTCAACGGCCTTGTAGCCGGTCTGCACCGGCTCATCCACCGACTGACGGGCAATAACGCCGGGTGCTACTTTTTCCAGGGGAGAGGTTTGCCCGGTTTGCAAGGCACCTTTACCATCAATGGGGTTACCCAGGGCATCAACCACACGCCCGAGCAGTTCATTGCCCACGGGTACTTCAAGAATTCGACCGGTGCACTGAACGGTCTGGCCTTCCGCCAGATCGCCGTAGTCACCCAGGACCACTGCACCGACAGAGTCACGCTCAAGGTTCAGTGCCATACCGTAGACATTGCCCGGGAACTTGATCATCTCCCCGTACATGGCATCCGCCAGACCATGAATACGTACAATACCGTCAGTTACGCTGACAATCGTGCCCTCATTCTGGGCTTCACTGGACACATCAAGCTGCTCGATTCTGCTCTTGATGATGTCACTGATCTCGGAAGGATTCAGTTGCTGCATAGCTTACCTGCCCCACTTAACCACAAACGTACAGTTTTATTGATTCTCAACCCGATGGCTTATTCCGCCCTGGGCACTATTGCTGTTGGCACCTGACAGAAGCCTGAGTGAAAAACTGCACCTTTGGGCTCATGAGCGCCGCGGCCTCCTACTCTCTATTGTTGAGCTCAAGGCTGTATTGATTACTCAGGAAATCATCGCATCGGCGAGCTTGCCCAGCCGGGCACGGAGACTGCCATCAATGACCAGGTCACCCGCTTTGACGATAACGCCACCTAAAATGCTACTGTCGATCTCTGTCACCAGTTGCACAGAACGTCCAAGTCTGGCCGCCATTTTTTCTGCCAGTTTATCTTGCTGCTCCTGACTCAGGGGATACGCTGACGTCACCTGCACCTGCTGGGAACGTTCTTCTTCCGCTCTCAACCGGGCAAACAGGACAGCGATTTCAGGCAGCAGTTGCAGACGACGATGTTCTGACAATACCCGAAGATAATTCTCAAACGGCTGATCCAGTGAACCGTCGCCCTGACACAGTCCGATAATGGTTTCTGCCTGTTGCGCACCACTCAGTTGCGGATTGCCCAGCAGCTCAACCACTTTCTGGTATGCACTCACACTGGCACAGAGCGACAGCATGTCAGACCATTCGCTCAAACGTGATGCATCACGGGCATATTCAAATGCCGCTTTGGCGTAGGGACGGGCACAGGTTGTTAATTCCATGATCTCCAGCCCTCTTAAAGTTCCGCCGCCAGATCATCAACCAGCTTGCTGTTCGCTGCCTCGTCCAGACGTTCACCCAGAATCCGTTCAGCACCGGCAATAGCGAGGCTTGCCACCTGCGTACGCAATGCTTCACGAGCCCGGTTAGCGTCCTGCTCAATTTCAGCAGCAGCAGCGGCCTTCAGGCGGTCACCTTCAGCCCGGGCCTGTTCTTTGGCTTCATCGACAATCTGGTTTGCGCGCTTGTTGGCTGACTCAATGATGCCCTGGGCTTCAGCTCTTGCTTCTTTCAGCAGGTCAGCAACCTTGTCATTGGCCTGAGTCAGGTCTTTTTCTGCTTTATCAGCAGCAGCCAGACCATCGGCTATTTTTTGCTGTCGGTCACTCAGCGCTTTGGTCAGAGGTGGCCACACATATTTCATGCAGAACCACACAAAGAACATAAAAGCGATGGATTGGCCGATCAGAGTTGCATTTAAATTCACGCCAACACCTCTTTTAGTTAATGTCGTTGGCTCCTTTCAGAGCCTGGCCTTTTCTCAACGCAGGTCGGCTCCCAGGGGAACCGACCTGCGTGGCTTGGCACCTGGTCGGGCATTAACGTCTTTGCTTAGAGCAGTCCAACGAACGGGTTAGCAAAGGTGAAGAACAGGGCAATACCAACGGCAATCATTGGGATCGCATCCAGCAGACCCGCAACGATGAACATTTTGGTTTGCAGCATAGGCGCAGTTTCCGGCTGACGGGCAACCCCTTCCAGGAATTTGCCGCCCAGCAGGGCAAAGCCAATACCCGTTGCCAGCGCCGCTACACCCAGCATGATGGCAACACTGATTACTGTCAGACCAACTACCAGTTCCATATTTCCTCCCGACTTTTCAGGTCGTGTGTTGTGAGATTCAGTGGTTAGTTAAAGTTAATTTATCCAGTGGGCAGCGCTCCTGACAGGATATGCTGCCCGGTTACCTTTCACTCAGTGATCTTCATGAACGCTGCTCAGATAAACAATGGTCAGGGTCATGAAGATGTAAGCCTGAAGGGTAATAACCAGAATGTGCAGAACAGCCCAGCCAAAATGCAGTGGCAGCTGTGCCCAGCCAATCATGGCAATCAGGATAAATATCAGTTCACCGGCATACATATTGCCGAACAGTCGCAGCCCGAGGGAAACGGGTTTGGCTAACAGGGACACCGTTTCCAGCAGCAGGTTGACAGGAATCAGAATAACCTTCGCCAGCGGATTCTTGCTGGAGAATGGGTGCAGCGCCAGATCAGAAAACAGGCCAGACACACCTTTCACCTTGATCCAGAAGAAGAGCATCAGGAAGAAGACACTGATCGACATCGACATGGTGATGTTCGGATCCGTCGATGGCACGATCTTCATGTAGGGAATGCCTGCCAGTGTTGCCAGACCGGGAATCCAGTCCACAGGAATCAGGTCCATCAGGTTCATGAAGAAGATCCAGACAAAAATGGTCAGGGCCAGGGGGGCAATCAGTGGGTTTTTGCCATGGAAGGATTCGCGAACGCTGGTGTCCACAAATTCGACAATGGATTCAATGGCATTTTGCAGCTTACCGGGAACACCGGCAGTCGCATTTTTGGCCACAAAGCGGAACAGGAGAACAAACACAAAGCCGAGGAATACCGACCAGAGCATGCTGTCTACATGAATTGCCCAGAACCCCATTTCTTTGGCTTCAGCGGGGGTCAGGGCAAAAGTCCAGGTTGGCTCGGTCAGAACCCCCTGAGGATGCCCATAAGCATCAATTCGCTGATAACCAGCAGGCAGCTGACCATACGTCAAATTCTGCAAGTGGTGCTGTATGTATTCAGTAGCAGTATTTGCCATGGCTAATCCTGTTAATCATCCATTACATTGTCAATATCAAAGCTGCCAGGAGCCTGATCTGAAATCAGACAAAGCCGTAAGCAGCTTTTCCACTTAAACACTTTTCAGCAATCAACCGCCATGGGCGGGGCGTTGTTTACCAACCATTACTTGACTGGCTTTTGCCGACGAACCACCAGCAATGGAGCAAACCAGCTGACTGCCTGAACCATGATAAAGGTTCCAAACAGTGCCAGGGGTTCCAGTGGTTTAACCAGGGTAAACACCAGAATAAAACCCGCTGTGGTCAGTACCAGTTTGCCAGCTTCTCCACGGTAAAATGAGCTGACAATCAGTTTTGCCGAGCGTGCGCCGCGATAGCGGAACGCTCGCCATACAAAATACGCATTGGGCAGTGAGCAACAGAGTCCTCCCAGAAACGAAGACAATGTAAAAGTGATTCCCAGAGGAAGCAGTGCCAGGGCCAGCACCGCAGATACCACCAACTGGGCGACAATAACACGATGCACTGGTGGCTGTTGGAGCCACATGTATTGACGATGATCAGAACGACCGGACTTGCGGCTGGCAAATCCAGACCAGTCATCACGACCCATTGCTATCTGCTGCTTCCAGGCTTTTGCTTCTGACATACTTCCGTTAACTACTGCTCAGTTATCTTTCCCCGCTTTCATCAGGAAAAGGGGGAGCAAAAGATTATTGCATGCACACCGCGTAAAATTTTGTTGGATTATGTCATCACCTGTTATTTGATTGATGATTTCTGACATCCCAGCGGCCGCAGTATATGGGTAATAGTACCTATATTCAACCGAAACCATACCTGCCAATTAATATTTCACAAAGTCATAAAACATAGAATTCGGTAGAACAGCCGGTCAGCACGCGCCGTATAAGGGAAAGGGGAATATGCCCTGACATTTAGCCGGTAAAAGCAGCGTCTGAGAAATCAAATGCCCTGTGTATAAAAATCAAACGTTTTCAAAGGGCTTGCTTGCAAGGATGAATTGGCACAGCTGAGTAAAAACTGCACTTTTGTACTTTCTCTTATGGGTCAATAGATAAAAATGACGCTTCAGGTTCAGCCCTGTCACCCCAATCGTTGCCATATGCCCGGTATCCAGAGTGGACTTTGCCGCCAGACTTGAAATACAGGCGATACCAACACCGTCACTGACCGCCTGTTTCACCGCTTCTGAACGGTTCAGCACCATGGCAACCTTAGGCGACGGCAGCTGAGTAGCAATCATCTCATCAAACAGTTCCCGCGTACCCGAGCCCGGTTCTCTTAATACCCACAGCTCATTGGCCAGTGAAGAGAGTGGAATATTGCCCTTATTGGCCAATGGATGATCCGGGCTGCAAATAACCACCAGCTCATCTTCCAGCCATGTGGTTACCTCGATATCCGGATGCAGGCAGACACCCTCGACGACCGCAAGATCTGTCTTGAAATCCAGCAGCTGCTGCTCAATGACGCGGGTATTATCAATTTCCAGATCAATTCTGATACCTGGATAACTTTCCCGGAATCGGGCAAGCATTTTGGGCAACAGGTTATTGCCTATGGTGGAGCTGGCATTCAAAACCAGAGAACCCGACTCATAGGATCCATCCCCGGCAAACTGGTTTTCCAGCTCCTTTGCGCGATCAATCAATTCGGATGCCTTTGGCAACAGGGCACGACCGGAATCATTCATCTTCAGACCTGCGCCCTGATTACGGTCAAACAGTGTCCCCAGGTGCTTTTCCAGTTCCGATAACGCCATGCTGGCCGCCGGTTGGGAAATATGCAAACTCTCAGCAGCACCAGTCACCCTTCCGTACTGAGCCACCGCCCGAAATATTTCCAACTGACGAAGCGTAATATGCATTTAATGTACAGCCTATCCATCAACAGAATCAAGGCATAAGAATACTTGATAGGCTCACAAAGTATTATTGATTTTTATAATAATTTCACCGACATATACTGAAATTATCGTTATCCCATCACTGAATTTATTCAGTTAATTCGAGTTGTATCATGAAGAACAGTGGTATCAGCGGCTGGGTTGAGCTGAAGAAACAGACCCCCTATTTTGAAACGATAGTAACTTGCAGACGCATTCTCAGAAAGACAACGCCGTGGAATGATATGGCACTCTTCTTTAAAGAAGCTGACAAGCATATTAAATAGAGCTCAATTGATATCCAGGCAAAGTTATGAATATCAGCCACTTTTCTGTGGCTTTTTTGTCATCATCACAACAAAACGCATAATGCATCAAGCTAGAACAACCGCTATCAATGTTAATCTGATAATTCTAAAAAAACATTAAAAACAAATATTATTGAACAACAATAAAGTTACATAACTGTTTTAGTGACATATTTTAATATTCAAAATATATTCAAGACATCTACCTTAGCAATCAAATTCAAAAGAAAAATTTTACCTGTTTCTTAATTTACACTCCCCGTGTTTATGCTTTAGAACCAACCACCCTTAATAAAAATTGTTCTTTAGTACACCAAATGAAAATGGCAGAAACCAAATTTGTGTTCTATATAAACTCACTGATTAATAACGAAACGCTGTTTTTAATATTTACTCTGAGTTCAAACTTTAAGGTGTCCTATCTTATTTACTCAGAAATTAAACTATTTTAGCAACGCTTCCTTATTTCGAGCCTGATCTATTGCACATAGATAAGGCTTGTAATTTCTTGTACACACATTTGATATGGAATAACCATGAAAAAGATAACGTCACTATTAACCGCGCTTGCGGTTTCTGCAGTTTCTTCATTTGCCCTGGCTACCGGGTGGGATGATGGCTGGTCGGAGAATGATATTTTTGTTGGCCTTGAAGGAGGCTATGCCAAGACCAAAGTGAAGCTTGACGGTTCCGGCACATCGGTTGATGACAGTGACAATACTGGCTTTTTCGGGCTTCGCCTTGGCGGCTTTATGGATGACGAGGCCAGAGTCTATTTCACTGCTGGTTATCTTAAGCCGAAAGACGCTCAATGGGGCTCTAACGGTGTCGATTTTAAAGTTCACGACATTAAGCAGCTTAACCTTCTGGTTTCTGCCGATTATCTATTTATGCCTGAATGGGATGTTCAGCCGTTTGTTGGTTTAACCCTTGGTGCCACAGAAACAAAAGCCAGTGGTTCCTTTACTACTCCCGACGACAAGACAGTTGAAGACAGTTTTAAAAAGAAATGGGGTTTTGCCTACGGAGCCCAGGCAGGTGTAATTTATCAGATTGACAATATCGATCTGGAAGCTGGCGTAAAATACCTGACCAACGGCATTTCTAACCATTTCCAGGGGCTTGAGGATACCAAACTGAAAGTAAACGACTCTTGCCAAGCTTACGTTGCCGCATCCATCCACTTTTAAATGACTCACCAAAGGCCCTGCTCCGTTATGAAGTCAGGGTCTTTTTTTAACTACTCCCTGATCACATGCGGCACAAACCTTGAGCTGTCCCTGGTTATCACCGAGTTATCTTCCCTTATACCAATGCCTGCCGGACGATCAGCAATAACCCAGCTGCCGATCAGCGTGTGGTTTCCGGCAAATACCGGCAGAGGCTGATATTTCTGTAGAACATAGCCACTATCGACATAGGGCCCATCAACGGTCACCGTCGTCTTACCATTGTCCATCACCGCGATGTTTGCACCTTCTCTGGAAAAAACCGGTTTCTTAACGTAATGACTTCCCAGGTCATCTCCCGGTTTTTCATCCTCGAAATAGCAGGGTAAAAGATTAGGGTGTCCTTTGAATTCCTGCCACAGAAGGGGAAGGATTGCCTTATTTGACAGAATGGCCTTCCACGGAGGTTCAAAAAATAATGTATCGCTGCCCGGAAGGTAACTCCCGAACGCTTCTTCAAACATAAACTCCCAAGGGTAGAGTTTAAACATTCCGGGAATGGTTCTATCTTCCAGGTCGGTAAACTGGCCCTCCGGACTGATACCGATGTCCTCAGTGTAAATAAACTGTGTACCAAGTCCTGCCTGAACAGCACAGTCACGGAAGTATTCAACCGTTCCATAGTCTTCTTCGGAGTCTTGACTGCAAGAGAAGTAAAGTGGCTCACCGGCCATCTTCTGCTTTTTCAGTAACACCAGTGCTTCAATCAGCATTTCCTGAATGATATTGAACTGATCGATCTCTGGCGGAAGCTTCTTCTCTTCCACCATCTGCTCCAGCCAGAGCCATTGAAAAAAAGCAGACTCATATAATGACGTAGGCGTGTCTGCGTTATATTCATAGAACTTTGCAGGTGATTGACCATCGTAGGAGAAATCCATTCGTCCATACAGATGGGAATCCCTTCTCAACCAGGACTCACGCACATAGTCCCAGAAAAATCGGGGAATTCGCAGACGCTCCATCAGTTGTTCTGAATTCACAGCTTTATCCACAAGGTGCAGGCACATCTGGTGGATCTCTGCGGTAGGATCTTCAATATCCTGCTCGACCTGCTTTATAGTGAACTGATAATAAGCAGTCTCATCCCAATAGGCTTCCCCACCAATGGTGTGGAACTTAAACCCAAGGGACTCCGCCAGTCTGGTCCAATCTTTTCTTGGCGCAGAGGTAATACGCAGCATTATCCCCCCCAGCTTCCTCTTGCGGCAGAACGGCTGCCAAAACCACCACGCTTCATAGTAGTACTTTTTATTGAAGGCTTGGTCAAAGAAGGCTTGGCCGTTGCTTTTTTATCAACGATGACCTTTCCCTGCTGATAACTGCTGCCAACCCTATCGTAGTTACCCGTCCGGAAAAAACCGCCGCTCCCAAGATAGAGAGGAATAACCGTAAAAGAGCTTCTGCTCGAGCCAGGCTCTGCGGCAAGCATAAAGCCTTCCATGGTTGGAATATACTCTCCGGAAGCCAGTTGCTGGCATGTCGTGCCGAAGTCCTGCTGGCAGTCTGAGGCGGCATTATATTTGGGTGCCATCATTAAATGGTTCTGCCAGGCCTTGTTGTGTTCATACCGGCAAACTGAATCGGATATCACGCCATCACTGATGCAACTGGCTACGTCTTTATAAACCAGCGCTTCTCTGGCGGAATCTGTGCAGCCACTGAGCACAAACGGAGCGGTTCCCATAATGGCAAGCTGCAACTTCTTTGAACGCTTCATTATTCCCTTAACTCCGGTACTAATAGGTCAAACAGGCAGCGTTCAATAAACCGGCTGCGATTGATACTCCCCCCAGCCAGATACCAGAAGCCAGCTTATTGTCTGCAATATGCTCTGAGATTTGCGGAATAAACAGTCTTAGTCCAAAAAATGTAGCCAACTGAACAATCAGGGCAACACCGCCCCAGAGCGCCATATCCACCAGGTCAATCGAGTTTTCAATGACACTGGCCAGGGGCAGAACAAAGCCGATTAAACTGCCAGCAAAAGCAATGGCAGCAGCCGGCACATCCGCCCTGATCAATTTCATCTCTTCATGGGGAGTACACCAAGTGTAAACCAGGACATAAATCCCCGTTAATACCAGCGCAACGGCAAAATAGGCAAGAAAAAGAGGAACTCCGGCTAAATAGTCGGTAATGGCGATCATATTGTTACATCCTGAACATTATTGGAACTGACTGACAAGGATACCCTTGCCAGACCGGAAATTCATTCATGCCGTATTGGTCAAGTGATCGTCATGGCTGAAAGATCAAGATCAAACCCTAAACTTACGACAGCTGTTGCTTCATCCTCACCACTGAACTCAAGGGACGCCAGAAGATACTCATAACGCTCACTGCCACTGATTTGTCGCTGATAGAGCATGGCCAGATGGTCTACATCATAAGCCGTTACCGACTCATCACGACTGTGAACCGTTTCCGTGAAATTGACCGGTTCAATCCGACCGGGAACCGCCTCATCCCAGACCCGGCGGTAATCTGTTTCATTCAGCTCAAAGTGCTTATCACCAATCAAACCGGAGTCACTGACCCAAAGGCTCGCACCGCTCTCACTGGCAATATTATGGGTTTGTGCAAAGACAAAGAATTTTATGTCATCAATGTTCTGCGTTTCATAACCGCCACTGGTTGATATCTGAATAAAGCCATCATCCGACGTATAAAAGCGGCACAGCGAAGCACCGGCCCCTAAATCAATGAAGCCTGCTGCCTCAATCGTCTGAATCCCTTCTGGCAAGGTGAATCCCAACTGCTCACGGATCATCTGGAAAGGTAACAAATCCAATTCAACCGCAGTTCCCAACCGCAAATTAAGCGGCGATGGTAAAACAACACTCTTGCTTTCGTCTTCTTTCTTACGCTTAAACCAGTCAAAGATCATAAAAACAAACCACCCTTTGAAACGCTTGATAGAGAAATCGGGACTATACTCTTAAACCCCTGACAGATGGCTACGAATAGAAAGAGAACGTGTTATGTCTGAGTCATCACTGGCGCTATTTCTGATAGCGACCCTGATCCTTTCCCTGGCTCCGGGTCCGGATTTACTGTATATCACCACCCGTGGGCTTTCCCAGGGAGCCATGGCTGGATTCATTTCTGCACTGGGTGTGCATACCGGTGTGCTTATCCATACTATCATTGCATCTCTCGGGCTATCTGCCCTGATAGCCTCATCCACCATGGGCTTTTCGCTGATTAAATATGCCGGGGCGGCTTATCTCTGTTACCTGGGAATCGGAACGCTCTTTTTTTCGAAAGGTGAGCATAGCAATGAACAGTGTATTTCCAACGCCGCCCTGAAAAAGATTTTTTATCAGGGTGTGATTACAGATGTGCTGAATCCGAAAGTCATTCTTTTTTTTCTGGCTTTTTTTCCACAATTCATTGATCCGTCGAGCCCCTCGGCTCACATTGATATCTTAATGCTTGGCCTGACGTTTGTGCTGGTAGCCTTTCCGATTGATGCAGCTGTTGGGCTGTTTGCTGGCAGTGTTGGCAAACAAATACTCCACTGCAAGCAACGCATGCAGTGGGGCAAATGGATGACTGGCTCAGCGTTCATTCTTCTCGGCATCGGGACCGCGTTTACCTCACCCCCATCATGACTAACCCTGACGAGCCTTCAGACGTTCCAATACGCTGGAGGCATCAGCATCACCCTTGGTGATACCCGCCGCCTTGAGTTTGGCCTGCAGATCATTCTCAGCAGTATCACCGGAAAGTTCACTGGCCGCTTCCATCTGGGCAGCCCTCTCTGCCTGCCGTTGTTTGATTCGTTCCAGAGAATCCGTTGCCGTCGCCATTTTTGAGTTAACACCGCTGTGTTTGGCGGCACAGGCAGCCTGTGCTTTTTGTACGGACTCTGTCGCTTTAACCGTATCAACCTGCTGCTTGAGACGACGAAGGTTGGCTTCTGCATCCGTAATGGCCTTTTTCAGGCTGACGATGCTGCCCGCAAAGCTCTTTTCCATTTCCAGTTCTGAATGAAGCTGCGCCTCATACTCGGCAATCTTGCTGGCAACGTCTGTGGCCAGCGATTCATCGCCCTGATCCAGGGCTTTTATGGCGTAGCCTTCATATTCAGCCACTTTTTCCTTCAGCTCGGCACACTTTTGTGAGGAGAGTTTTTGCTTGGCCATGATGCCAGCCAACTGAGTCTTGGACTGCTGCAGCTGATCACTCGCCTCACGAATTTCCTGATCCAGAATACGCAAAGCATTGCTGTCTGCAATCGCTTCACCGACTTCGTTGGTCGCCCCTTTCAGGGCCGTCATCACTTTACTCCAAATGCTCATGGTATTTACCTGTTTTAATGCTTGATGGTATTAAGCCACTGACTCAGAAGTCAGGTGATTCCCATAGGCTTCTGTCGCCTTGATGGCATTGGCTGCCAGTGTTTCTATTTCCTGCACGATATTCTGCAGTGAAGACGATGAACTCAGTGCACCAAAAATGGTGTAGTACTCATTGCCATCCGGAAAGCGATCCAGACTGATCGTCGACAGCGGAAATAATTTGTGAGTACGCAAAACCTCATCATTTAACGCAACCGGGTCCTTGACCAGTGAAAAAGGCCAGAGCACCGCATCGGCAATGATCTGCTCCCCGGAAACCGTCAGGTAGATAGGCAGATCACCAAACTCAACCATACTGATTTCCAGACAGGGCTCAGTCCCATCCACCAGATTCAACACCGCATTACCACTGGTACTCAGTGGGTCATTAGCCAACGCTTCGTATAAGCTTTGAATCGTCCAAACACTTGATGACTGGGTCATGATGGTAGGTCCTGGTGGTTGATAGGAATCGATTTGCCGTAGTTGCTGCTCAATGTCCCGCAGCAGGCTGGCGTTTTCTGGCATAATCCAGATTTCTTTTTTTACCAGCCCCTGCTCTCTCATCCTGGAGCGAAACTGTCGCTGATAATGTGCAGCGTTTTTCCGCAAGGCCATGAATGAACTCTCTGTATTAGTGGATTGCCTGACCAGTTCAGTGATCAGGCAATCCATTACATGTAACAAATATTACATGTAATATAAAGGTCGTATTGTTTTTTTCAACTGCCTGCTATGTAAACTTTTTATCACGCTTGCGAAAAGATAGCGTCTTATCGTCGCCAATACGCCGACGTAAACATCACCAGAACGGTAATGACCTCCAATCGTCCCATCAGCATGCCCGCTGCCAATACCCACTTGGCCATATCAGGCAGTGGTGCAAAGTTACCGGAAGGACCAATAATGTCTCCAAGCCCCGGCCCAACGTTGGCAATGGCTGTGACCGCTCCTGTCAGGCTGGTAATAAAGTCCAGCCCCATCAAACTGAGTAGCAGTGTGATGATGCCTGTCAGCATCAGAAAGAAAAAAGTAAACCCGACAAATGAGCGAATAATATCAGAGGTCAGTGGCTGACCATTGTATTTCATGCTGAAGCAGGCCCGGGGGTGGCTCAACAGCTTCAGCTGCACATTAAGCAGCCTCAGCCCCAGCTGAAAGCGAAAGATCTTTACACCGCCAGTGGTAGAGCCTGAGCAACCGCCAATAAAACTCAGGAAGAAAAACGAAGCTCCGGCAAAGCCTCCCCACATTGAGTAGTCGGTAAGGGCAAAGCCAGTGGTACTTATGACAGATGTCGTATTGAAGGCAACCAGATTCAGTGCAGCAAAAACGCCGTAGTCAGAGTTCAGCACTAACCAGGCTGTCATGGTGACCCAGAGAATCCCAATCAGCTTAAGAAAGCCCCGAACCTGACAATCTTTCCATAACGGCTCGGCATTACCCGACAGAAATCTTACTAACAGAACAAAGGGAAGACTGCCCAGCAACATAAAAATGATGCCAGCCCAGTGGATGACAGGGGTGTCAAAATGTGCCATTGATGCATCGGAGGTGGAGAAACCACCGGTTGAGAGCGTTGCCATTGCGTGGTTGATGGCTTCAAAAGCCGTCATTCCTCCCATGTAATAGGCCATGGCACACAATGCGCTCAACCCCAGGTATATCTGAACGATCCGCTTGGCAATCACACCGGATCGGGGCATTACTTTTTCCGACCAGTCGGAAGACTCACTCTGAAACAGACGCATACCACCCACCTTAAGAAAAGGCAGAACCGCAACCGCCATGACAATAAAGCCAATCCCCCCCAACCATTGAAGGACTGAGCGCCACATCAAAATACCCGGATTCATATTATCCAGACCGACCAGCACCGTAGAGCCCGTGGTGGTAATGCCTGACATGGTTTCAAAGAATGCATCAGTAAAGCTGATTTCTGTTTCAAAAATAAAAGGCAGCGCACCAAACACACAGACCAATATCCAGCTTGAGTTGGTCAGCAGGAAAACCTCCCTGGACCGGAATCCAAAGACTTCTGTTTTGCACGACCAGCATAAGATACCACCCACGACAAACGTCAGCAGTGGCGACAGTGTGAAAGCCAGGTAGTGAGCAGGCGTATTAAAAAAAATATTGGTAAACAGCGGGATGCACATCAGTGCCGCCAGCGTCATCAATAAAAGTCCAATGACGTATAGTACAGGTTTGTAATGCATGGTCTTAAAGAAACTTGAGAGCTTTTGCGTTTTGTTCTCGAAAAATAATGATCTGGCTCATCAGGCCTATGGTCTGAAACTTTTTTTGGTTCAGCAGGTCTGAATGACGGGAAAACAGCCAACGGCCAATTATCAGAAAACATTATTATCAGTATGCGCAGGTGTGTCTGTAAAAGCTTACACCTAGCCATTCTGTATATTCCCATACCAATCCATGAGCTAGGAGGCTGTCCGAGAATAGACTGCCCTACTGCGGTGGCAGCAAATTGGTCTAAAAGGTCGGAAATTTTTAGCAAATAGAACCACTATTCACTAAAAATTTCCGACTTTTTATCCTCAATTTTCTGCCATCCTCGCTACGGGCGCTATTCTCGGACAGCCTCCTAGATGATGGGGGAGAAGTCATTGTATCAACCGTCTTAACACAACGGCTGACTATGAAAAACTGAGGTAAATCACCACAGAGGTTGAATAGTTATGGGTACAGACATACATGCATACGCTGAGTTCAGAAATAATTTTGGGCAATGGGAAGAAATCCCGGACTATAAACCTTTAAGCGATCGCGATTATGGTGTTTTTTCATTTGTTGCCGGTGTTCGTTTCAGAAACGACTTCCTATAACTATGACAAGCCCTTGCGAGACAGAAACATTGAAGCGGCTCATGTTCCAGAAGAGTTCGTTACTCATACTGTCAGAGAGGCTCTGGGTGAAGGTTATTTTCAGGACCTGGCCCAACTACAAAAGAGTAAAGCAGAGCGCATCGTCTTTTGGTTTGATTCATGACCCTGCAGATCTGCAAGCCCATGGGAACAGTAGTATCTGAACTCTTACCCTACTCCTTCGTGACTAAACAACAACCTGACTGCATACTTGCCAACAAAAAAATCCCGATAAATTGCTTTATCGGGATTTTCAGCCTTGAGCGTACTCAAGGTAAATAATGGTGCCTGGCGATGACCTACTCTCACATGGGGAAGAAGACAAAGTAAAAGCCTGCCACTTAGTACTATAGAACACAAAATGAACAACGCTACAACCCTTGCTATCACTGGCATTTCACGCTAATAGTAACTCCATGCCAAAAATAATGTGATGCGATTTTTATGTGCACAGTCCGAATTCTGTCCGAATCAATAAAAATGATATTTGGAGTTTTGGAGTTACAGAGCAATGATAAAAAAAATCACTGAAAGCAGTGTATCAAAAATGAGTGAGAAAACCCTCAGGGATAATGAGATCCGGGGGTTCTCTTGTCAGCAGAAGAAAACCGGCAAGTTTTTCTATTACGAGTACAAATCCCCCGTTACCGGAACCAACCGCAAGCATCCTCTGGGCAGGCACGGAGAGATCACCGTCGAGCAGGCGCGAACAATGGCCAGGGCATCAGCTGGTGAGGTGGCAACCGGTAATGATCCCCAGGAACAAAAACGGGAACGGCGGAAGGAAGTTGAGAAGCAGAGGCAAAATACCCTGCGAGCATTTATGGAGGGTGATTACCGGAGCGTGACCCCGGAGGAGACAGCGGATGTTGCACAGAAGAATATAAAGAGACATTTCTCAAAATGGCTGGATAAGCCCATGTCTCATATCACTGCCTTTGAAATGAAAAAATGGCTAAACAACTATCCGGGAGCCCCTTCCGGCGGTAATCGCATTATGAATGATCTTCGGGGCATTCTGACCAAAGCTGTCGCAGCTGGCTATATTGATAAAACACCGATGTCCGAAGTAAAGCGACTCAAGGAAGACAAGAGCAAGAAGATCAAATATCTGACCCGGGAATATGAACAACAGCTAATGGTCGGCCTGGATGAATATGATGTTTACCGACGAGAACTGGATGGCCAGCATAATGGCACGTTTGCTGACCTGCTCAGGCCACTGGTGATCGTTGCCATTCATACCGGAATGCGCAAAGGCGAACTGCTCAACCTGAAGGTAAACGACATTGATTTTGCATCCGGCATAATAACCGTAGTGGGTATGGGCGACCATTCCGATGGGCAAAATCACCAGAAAAAGAAGACCCGCACCAAATCACTGCAGACTCGTTACATTCCACTGAACGACGTATCGACTACCATACTGAACGACTGGCTTGATCAGACCGGTTACACCAACCTGGTGTTTCCCAATAATTCCGGCCAGCGGGCCTGTGATAAATTTATTGACCGTCGCTGGTATAAAGCCCGAGAAGCAGCAGGGCTCACCGGAAAAATCGATTTCCATGGCTTGCGACACACCTTCGGCACCCGGCTGGCAGAACTTCGGGTGGATCTGGTAACAATTCAGGAGCTAATGGGGCATGAGTCACTGGATATCACCGCCAAGTACCTGCACACCAGCCCGGAGCGAAAGCATCTGGCAATTTCGGGATTAGCGGGTTATTGAGGTTAGCACTTACGGATGCGAGTTAGGCAGATCACCGAGTCTATTGATTTTGATATGGCAAAACTCCCCAAAATTCATCATTGTTTCTTCATAAAAATGACCGACAAGGCCATCAATAAAGAAAGCCCATTCCGTGTTGTCAGCAATAGAAAACTACCGGGAATAATCAGTAGCGACAGCCAAAGCAGATGGTAATAAGCAATCCCTGACAGGAGCACTCCAACAAGAAGCATCAGCATACACAGCGCTACTGCGACCATCGGTGGAATAACCATGCCAGATTCCCGTGCCGATGAAATAATGCCCAGCCATAGCCAAAGGTCGATTAGTATAAAAACAACCAAAACGATATTGCTAAACACCGGAGTAACTCCTGGATCCTCGGGAACCAGGATTATAGACGAGTCGCATTATATCCAGCGCACCTTTCATAAAGGGGATGGCACCTGATCTACCACTTTCTGACGAAAGTTAACCAAGTCATGGATCTTGCTGCTGTCCGGGTTATATACCCACTCATGGTCAAACAGGGTTTCCATTCGCTCCCGTAAAAAGCAATTACCAATAACCAGGGAGTAAAAGCGATTTCCTGTTTCTTTTTGCTGCCCTATTTCAGAAGACACTTCCGGGGTTAAGTCGGCCATAATAAAGTCCGAAACAATCAGCAAGTCCGAATTTTCATACGACTCCTGTTTCATAACACTCAAGGCATGCTGCAAAGCAGGTGTGATATCGGTACCACCATGAAAAGACATGCTTAAGAAATCTATCAGCACTGGCATCCCCTCAGTTCCTGTAATTTCCAGTGTGGATATGCCGGTAGAAAAGTTAATCAGATAGCATGGCCGCTTCTGTTCTTTAGCCTTGCCAGCCATATACAATGCAACTGCCTTGGCAATGGTTTCTGGCGTCCCATGCATAGAACCACTGGTATCGATGCACAGAATCATCGGCCCAAGGGAATGTTCATCTGCTGTGGTCACATCAACCTCAACTTCGTGCTGCTGGTTAATATTCTGCATTCCTTGCATGTCGAAGCACATCAGTCGAGACTCAATAAATTTAAGATCGAATAATATGGCGGTGTCCGGATCTGAAAGCAGTGCCAGTTCAGAAGGAAGGGCATGTTCAATTTCATGGCCGGTGCGAACGCCAATAATTTCCTCTTTTGAGTCAATATCGGGTATCTGGGTGGCAAAGGAACGTTTTTGCCTGATGGTTTCAATACGTTCGGAAAGCTCAACTTGCCGCATTCTGCCCAACAATTCACAGATAGCACGGGCACCCTCATCATTAGCCAGATAGTTCGCCCATCGTTTAAATTGTTCGACTTGTTGTGGAGACAGAGCACCTTTAGAAAGATCAAGCCAAATACCGGGCTCAAGTCCCAGTGCTTCCAGGCTTTCTGTTAATTGCGCGATAGTATTAAGAAAATCCTCAAACTCCTTGATAAACTTCCCGCGCAACCGGGCTAATTTCTGAACCTCCCAAGCGGCCCGGCTCTGATCGAGTTCTTTCTGCCACTGATCTAACAGCAATGTTCTCGCCACCTTGACCCTGGGTAGATCATTCGGCACTTGACGGGAGGAATCAGAACTTTTTTTCCTGTCAGCCTTCTGTGTTTTTTTAAGCAATTCCTGGCGCCAGAAATGATCATCAACATGGATCTTCTCTGACTTGCAAAATATGCTGTAATCGCTCAGAAGCTGGTTGATCTGATCGACACAGAGAGCCTCAGGGGCTATGGATTTCCAGTACTTTAAGCGATCATCTGAATGTTCATGCTTGTAGCCATTCACCAGTTCCTTGGCGGCTTCTCTCTGCCAGTCATCTATGGCTTCGTCCATAGTCTGATGGAGGGAACCAAACTGACTGAGGAGTTCACTATATTTATTGGCAAGCCACTCTTTTAGCTGACTAACCGATGTTTGCAGCGGTTTCATTTGCATAGGGCCTCCAGACGTTCACAATCCTTGATCCGAATCTGCAAGCTGTGCAACTGTTCATTGATGCCTTCCAGGGCAACATTGATATCATCCTGAGAACTAAAAACAGAGTTAAGTTCTTGTTGGTAGACAGCAAGTTTTTCTTCAACTTCTATTTTTGCGGTGGAAAAGCTTGATCTTATATCTGAAACAGATTCTGACAGAGATTTAATCAGTCTCTTGTTTACATCCTTTTTCTTATCGCCTTTGTGAAATAAGATATTTGGAGTGAACTCAATCTTTTCGTAGTCATAATCATCCAAATCTAAAAAACAGCTTCCTTGGTTGTCGAAGCTAACGGTTACCTCTTCATCAATGTTGCCATGCTCATCCAGTGGATGAAACTCATCTTTTGATTTGAATTTTGAACATGGAATCAGCAATGTTCTGCTATCCATGTACGAGCGATACCCACTGGATTTAAAATCCACATCCACTTTAAAGTAAAATACGTCACCAACCCTCTCGGCATCATAAACATCTTCACTATGAAAAAGTTCTTTCCTGATCTCTCTGTCTAATTTTTCTTTTTCTTGATCCAGTTCAGCAAGACTAACACCACTCGAAAACCCGGACTCACGAACCGCATTTTTTACAATATCAGATACAGCATCCCGGCATTCCCCATCTGCCCATAAACAATGCTGAAGAAGCAATGCATCACTATGATTGGTTTCTTCTCGGCCATTGAAAAAAGCAGAGGCTTTCATCAAGCCCGCAGCCCTTTGCCAGCGTCGGTCCGAGACATAGACACCCAGCTCTTCGTAACGATTTGCCAACTGCTCACGGATAAGATGGATAATAGTAAAGCTTTCCGGCGCAAGGTTAACGGAATGAATACTGTCTCTCCAGGTCACCAACTCATCATTTTTGATCAGATCTTCTTTAGAGACGTCTATGCTGGCACTGCTGGGCTTGGCATTCAGTAACCGTTCAAAATTCTCAGTATCTTTAATCGGCGGCACCACCAGGCGAATAATAAACCGATCATAAAGAGCATCAAGCCCCTGACTGGCGGCAGGTGTCTCGTTAGAGGCAGCAATCAACGCTTTCAATGGCACTTGTTCTGTTTTTTCGCCATTACGGAACACGCCTTCATTAATCAATGTCAATAACGTATTGAGAATGGCTGGGCTGGACTTCCAAATCTCATCAAGAAAGGCAAACTCAGCGGTGGGCAAATAGTGCTGTGTTTTACGGACATACCTGTCTTCTTTCAACTCCTTAATTGACACCGGCCCAAACACCTCTTCAGGTGTGCTGAAGCGGTTCATCAGATACTCAAAATAAGCAGAGCTATCAAAAGCACAGGACAAACGGCGGGCAATCAGGCTTTTAGCCGTACCGGGAGGACCATACAAAAAGGTGTTATGACCACTGAGTGCACCCAGCAACGCAACAGCAATGATCTCCTCTCGCTCATGCATATCCTTGCTGATAATTTGTACGATTTTTTCAATTCTATTTTTAAGGCTCACCGCTTGCTTCCTGTACTCAATAACCATCTCAAATAATTGTGACTGCCTGTGGCACTCAATGGATTCCGCATTATAGACGCGTACAGAGGACAGGGGGCTTAAAATATCTCGGCAGACCACGTATATAAACTGAAATGGTCATGGAAATGTGGCCTCAGGACAATACCGCTAATCCTTTGGAGGCAGGCTGTTAAAACGACAAAAATCTTATAAAAGAAATCGTAAGAGTTATACGTCATAGCGATAGGTCGGGAACCGATAGCGAAATTTATTTGATGACTCTAACTTCATACCGAAACCCCAAGTATCTTATCCTATCTTTACACCTCCTGGCCTTCGCCCTTAGAAAGCGTAGCAGCAGGTTTCAACAGAACCGTGCAGGCCTACCCTAAATTCCATCCCTCCCTAAAGCATAACCTCCATGTATTCGGTGAAAATAACTATTACTGGTCATATCTGACAACGTTACTATACGCTGCTGTGCCATTGATAAATTTTCCATAATAAAGGGCTGTATATGAAGACGCTTTGGTTAGATCTTGAACAGAAATTAAGAACATTTTCTCCTGAGCTACATCAGGATCTTAACTCCCCTGCTACAGATAAAGAAATTCAAGAGCTTGAAACTATCATTGGCTCAAGGCTTCCACTCGACTTCATTGAGTGTCTTCAGATACATAACGGTCAAAAAGGCAACACTATCGGCCTATTTGATGGCCTGGAGTTTATGTCATGCCAACGCATTGCTGCTGAGTGGCAGATCTGGAAGCAGCTGCTGGACAATCAAGACTTTAATGGCCTTATGAGCACCCCTGACCCGGCCATTAGGAATGACTGGTGGAACCCCTTGTGGATTCCATTTACTTACGATGGATCAGGCAATCATCTGTGTATCGATTTAGTGCCTTCAAGTGCTGGTATTTCTGGGCAAATTATATCCCTATACCACGATGATGCTACTCGGAAAAAAGTAGCTGATAATTTTACACAATGGTTCTCAGCCTTCACTGACTCCATAAACTGCTAACAATACATCTTCCACCTTTTTGTATCTAAAGCCTAGATGAAAGAAACTCTTACTGCTCTTCGCGAACAGCGTCGTGAAAAGTTTTTTGATGACTGCCAAAACCAGGTAATTGCTCAAATTATTGGTCCGTTTGGCTTATCTCCAGCCATGTTTGAAGATAAGGAAGGAGGCAATGTCACCACTGCCTTTAATTTTGAACAAGGTTGTGTCGCTACAGAAGAAGACAAAAAACGATACGATTTTTACAAGGAGAAATATGACAGAGATAACTACAAGGCATCTGATAAAGAATGGAAGCAAAAAAAAGCCGATACCAGCAATATAGATGGGTACACAGGTAAGGATCTTTCAGATTCCCCAACGGATTTGGATCACGTTGTCTCTATCAAAGAAGTATCCACTAACCACAAAGCCCACCTGGCATTGGGGCAAGAAGGGATTAGGGAGCTTGTGAATAGTGCCCCTAATCTCACCAAGACAGAACAGGGACTAAATCGCTCCAAAAACAGTAAAAATCTGAAAGATTGGGAAAAAGATAAACGACCAAACTCAGACCAGACAAATGCTGAGTATTATGACGTAGATACTGAGCTATCTGAAAAAACTCATCAGCGAGCAACTGACTTCATCGATAATACAGTCCAAGACTCCCTCCATGAGAAATACAAGAAGGAGCTTTGGTCAACCGGAAAGCAGCAAGCCATTCAAATGGGCATGCGCCAAGCTCTGGGTGTACTGCTCACTGAGCTGGTTAATGGCCTGTTTAATGAAACAAAACATCTCGTAAAAGAAGGGTTTTCCCCTGATAAATCTATCTTCCAGGAGATATCAGAACGCCTGAAAAAAGTACTCCGCAGTGTAGCCTCGCGGATACCTGATGCGATTTCGCAGCTCTTTCAAGGTGGAATCAGTGGTTTTATGAGCAACTTGCTCACCTTTTTAATCAACAACCTGGTCAAAACAGCAAAGCGGGTAACCACTATTATCCGCGAAGGGCTGCTGGGATTAGTCAAAGCTTTTAAAACCATCTTATTCCCCCCAAAGGGAATGACGAAGGAACAGGCCCTTCGTGAAGGCCTGAAAATTTTGACAGCGGTCATTGTGACCTCGGTTGGTATTCTTATTGAATCTGCAGTGAGCGGATTCCTCACTACCATACCGTTTCTGGCTCCTTTTGCCGGACTGGTTGCGCCAGTACTGGTTGGTATCTTAACGGGTATTTTGACTGCGTTTCTTGCTTACAACATCGACTGTATTTTCGACAAAATGGCTCATAACAGTAAAGAGCTGTTTATTGATGAGTTAATTGTTAACTCTGGCCTCCAACAGCAGTTTTCAGGGGAACTGACAAGTTTGACTGAATCACGGTTGGTTCTGCTCAAGCAGTATGGGCAAGCCATCAGTATTTATCAGAACATTGGTGAAAATCTTGGCTCTGCACAAAGGACAAGCGCAGCGACTCTTTCCAGCCTGCAAAGAACCAATGAAATGACCAGGACACAAATCCGGAAGAGTCACCAAACCATTGACTTTATCAACGAATCACAAGCAGAAATTGAAGAGTTTCTGGCGACGATATAAAGGTATTAGAGAGAAAAATCATGAGCGCACAGGAATTACAAGTCGTTAAGGCATTCTCGTCATTAACCATCCCCGAAGACGTCATCAGAAACCAGGGCGAAAGCTTCAGGCGTACTAAAGTACTATTATTTAACGCTAATTAAACTTGTTCCTTTGGGCAGAAATTTCTTATATTCAATTTAT
>NZ_JBLYNV010000065.1:0-30301 GCF_049310165.1 Endozoicomonas sp. ALE010
CGTGGGCTCGGAGATGTGTATAAGGGCCAGCTTCCCCCCTGGTCTGGGCCGCTACCAACAAGCATCTTGAGGTTGCCCTGCTGCTGGCCAGCAGGGGAGGACCCGACCCGATCGGTCTGTGCAAGCTGGGGGATCTGTTCCAGGATGGTGGCGAGGGCATTGAGGTAAATCTGCATGTAGCGGAGCGCTGGTATATGAAGGCAGCCATGCTGGGGAATGACTTAGCCATGAACAACCTGGGCCTCCTGTATAACAATGGTGGCGAGGGCTTTCCGGCAGATCTGCACAAGGCAAAATACTGGCTGCAAAAGGCGGCTGATCTGGATAACACTGTTGCCATGTACAACCTGGGCGAACTCTATGAGCAAGGTGGAGCGGACTTTCCGGTAGATCTCCGTGAGGCAGAACGATGGTACATTAAAGCGGCCAGACTGGATGATGCCATATCCATGTACAATCTGGGCTACCTGAATGAGCATGGTGGCAAGGACTTTCCGGTCAATCTGCACGAAGCTGAGCTCTGGTACTTAAAGGCGATTGAGCATGGGCATACTGGTGCCATGAACAACCTGGGCTTCCTGTATTTGGAAGGTGGCAAGGGCTTGCCAGCGAATCCGGAGCAAGGGAAGTTCCTGTTGTTCAAGGCGGCCGGGCTGGATGAAGAGTCAGCCATGTACAACCTGGGCTTACTGTATCAGCATGGTGGCGTGGGCTTTGAGGTAGATCTGCATGAAGCGGAACGATGGTATCTAAATGCAGCTGAGCTGGGGGATGTTATGGCCATGAACAACCTGGGCTACCTGTATGAGCATGGTAGCAAGGACTTTGCGGTAGATCTGTGCAAAGCGGAGCACTGGTACCTGGAAGCGGTTCGGCTGGAGTATTCTGTGGCCATGAACAACCTGGGCCTCCTGTATTTGTACGGTGGCGAGGGCTTGCCAGCGAATCCGGAGCAAGGGAAACGCTTGTTGCTCAGGGCGGTCGGGCTGGGAAACGCTTCAGCCATGAACAACCTGGGCTGCCTTTACAGGGATGGTGGCGAGGGCTTTGAGGTAGATCTGCCCCAGGCAAGAGCCTTGTTTCTCAAGGCGGCTGGGCTGGGAGATGCCTCGGCCATGAGAAACCTGAAAAAACTCCCTGAACCGCAACCCGCTAAAAAACGCGGGTTTGATGAAGCCTTTCCTGATGAACCCGACCACGCCTGCCCGGAAGGCGAATCCGGGGCTGGAGGCATAAAACGGTGTTAACGAGGGCTTCCCGACAGATCAGCTACAAGCGTTAATCACAAAGCTGCAATTATTCCCGGCACAGATGTGACCCGTTGATGATCATTGAGATTTTCAGAGCCTGGTACTGGATATTTTTGGGTTCTACCCGGTCTGAGTAACCAACCCAAACACGCAAGGGGTACCTTAGATGAACCGTGTTTCGTCCATTGCAGCAGTCATACCCACTGCCCCCCCAAACTGCCCGATCTGCCACGATGATCTCTACCGACCTGAAAATCCCGAGTTTGCGGGCAGGTACGTCGCCACAGCCAGGCCCTGCGGGCATAAATTCCACTTTAAATGCCTTGATCGCTGGAGAAAGGATCATCTTGAGTGCCCTTACGGGCGAAGGGCCATTGAGGATATGTTGTTGGAAAACCGGACCTTGCCCGGGGGCTGGCAGCAGCAGATGACCAATGCGGCAAAACAAGGCGATATCGGGATCATCCGGGTTCTGCTGAACCTGGGTGCGGACGTGGATGCGGGCCAGAGCCCGGGTAAAACACCACTGGCTCTGGCCGCTACCAATAAGCACCTCGATGTTGCTCTGCTACTGGCCGACCGGGGGGGGGCCGACCTGGTCGGTCTGAGAGAACTGGGGCGTTTGTACAGGTTTGGTGGCGAGGGCGTTCCGGTCGATCTGCGCAAAGCGGAGTGCTGGTTACTTAGGGCGGCCGTGCTGGGGGATGCTTCAGCCATGTGCCTCCTGGCTCACCTGTATCATCATGGTGGCGAGGGCTTTGGGGTAGATCTGCGTAAAGCGGAGTACTGGTACCGGGAGGCGGCTGGGAGGGGGATTGTTCTGGCCATGAGCAATCTGGGTTACCTGTATCAGTATGGTGGCGAGGGCTTTGAGGCAGATCCGGACCGGGGAACGTTCCTGTTGTTCAAGGCGGCCGGGCTGGGGAGTGTTGGAGCCATGTACAACCTTGGCAACCTGTATCACCATGGTGGCGTGGGCTTCAAGATAGATCTGCGCAAAGCGGAGCACTGGTATCTGCACGCGATCAAGCGGAGGTGCTCTGCGGCCATGAACAATTTGGCTGTCCTGTATCTGCGCGGTGGCAAAGACTTTCCGGCAAATCCGCACAAGGGAAAACGCCTGTTGCTCAAGGCGGCCGGGCTGGGTGATGCTGTCGCCATGTACTGCCTGGGCCAGCTGTATGAGTATGGTAGAACGGACTTTCCGACAGATCCCGGCAAAGCGCAGAGCTGGTACCAGAAGGCGGCTGAATTGGGGAATGCCCGGGCCATGAAAAAACTGGAAGAACTCTCTAAACCGCAACCCGCTAAAAAACGCGGGTTTGATGAAGCCTTTCCTGATGAACCCGGCCACGCCCATCCACAGGAGCCATGAATCCGGTAACCAATGCTGGCCTGTTAAAGTTCAGGCCTACTTAAACGACAATAAATTTGTATCTCTATACTTCCTGCATCCATAAAAATGTGTACGTTATGACTGTATAACCACTTTTTTTTGGATATTTTGCCCTGTTCTGGAATTCATGAAATCTATAAAGCTGTTTTTTGATATTTTCAGAACCTGTTACGGGATATTTTTGAGATCAACACAGTCAGAGTAACAATCCCAAAACGCAAGGAAGTTACCTGGCGTGAACAGCGTGCCCTTCAGTACAGCAGTTGTTGTACCCACCGAGCCCCCAACCTGCCCGATCTGCCATGATGACCTCTACTCACCCAAAAATCGGAAGTTTGTGGGCAGGCACGTCGCTATTGCCAGACCCTGCGGGCATAAGTTTCACTTTAAGTGCCTTTCCCGCTGGACAAAAGACTACGTGACCTGCCCTTACGGGCAGGAAGTCATTAAAAATATGGTGGTGAAAAACCTGCCCCTGCCCCGGGGCTGGAAGAATCAGATGGTCAACGCGGCAGAGGAGGGTGATATCAAGATCATCCAGGCCCTGCTGCAACGGGGAGCGAAGGTGGATGCGGGCCAAACTGCGGGTGAAACTCCCCTGGCCCTGGCCGTTGCCAATAAGCATCTCGATGCTGCCCTGCTGCTGGCCGGAAGGGGTGGATCCGACCCGATCGGTCTGAGAAACCTGGGGAATCTTTTCAAGGATGGTGGTGAGGGCATTGTGGTAGATCTAAGCAAAGCGGAGCACTGGTATCTCAAGGCGGCTGAGCTGGGGGATATTGCAGCCATGTGGCATCTGGGCTACCTGTATCAGTTTGGTGGCGAGGGCTTTTCGAAAGATCTGCACAAAGCTGAGAGCTGGTACCTTAAGGCAGCTGAGCTGGGGGATATTGCAGCCATGTGCAGCCTGGGCATCGTCTATGCACATGGTGGCGAGAGCTTTCCAGCCGATCTGCACAAAGCCGAGAGCTGGTACCTGAAGGCAGCTGATCTGGGGGATACTACAGCCATGAATAACCTGGCCTACCAGTATCGGCATGGTGGCAAGGACTTCGCGGCAGATTTGCGCAAATCGGAGCACTGGTACCTGAAGGCAGCTGGATTGGGGGATGCCTGCGCCATGAATAACCTGGCCCTACTGTATCTGGATGGCGGCGAGGGCTTACCGGCAGATCATCAGGATCAGGGAAAGTTCCTGTTGTTCAAGGCGGCTGGGCTTGGGGATTCCGGAGCCATGTCCAATCTGGGCTGGCACTGTTTTAAGGGTGACAAGGGCTTTGAGCAAGATCTACACCAGGCGAAATCCTGGTGGCTCAAGGCGGTTGAGCTGAGATATGTTCTAGCCATGCATCACCTGGGAAGCCTGTATCTGCATGGTGGCGAGAACTTTCCGGCAGATCTGCACCAGGCGAAAACCTTGTTGCTCAAGGTGATTGAGCTGGGAAAAGATCCAGCCATTATAGCTTCAGCCATGTACATGCTGGGTCGCCTATATCAGTATGGTGGCGAGGGCTTTAAGATAGATCTGCTTGAAGCGGAGCGCTGGTACCTGAAAGCCATTGAGCTGGGGTCTCATCTGGCCATGAGTAGCCTGGGTCATCTGTATCTGCGTGGTGGCGAAAAATTTCCGGAACATAGGTACAAGGGAAAACGACTGTTGCTCAAGGCGGCTCAGTTGAGGAGAGACCTGGACATCAAAAAACTGAAAAAAGTCTCTAAACCGCAACCCGCTAAAAAACGCGGGCTTGATGAAGCCTTTCCTGATGAAACCGGCCGCGCCCACACAGAGGGCGAATCCACGGCAGCAGACAGTAACGGGTATAAAACGATGATAGAGCAGGCTTCCCGATAGAGCCGCCAAATGCCCATGGCAGGTGACAATATTTTGTGTCCCCCGGGAGGCTGTCCAGAGTTATTTCCGGGTTATCCCGGGATCATCAAAGGAGCCATGAATCCGGTAACCAATGCTGGCCTGTTAAAGTCTGGGTCGAATTAAACGACAATGAATTTATATCTATATACCTCCTGCATCGATAAAATTGTATATGTTATAACTGTATAACCACTTTTTTTCGGATATTTTGCCCTGTTCTGGAATTCACGAAATCTATAAAGCTGTTTTTTGATATTTTCAGAACCTGTTACGGGATATTTTTGAGATCAACACAGTCAGAGTAGCAATCCCAAAAATGCAAGGGAGTTACCTGGTATGAACAGCCTTCCCTCCAGTGCAGCAGTTGTTGTACCCACCGAGCCCTCAATCTGCCCGATCTGCCATGATGGCCTCTACTCATCCACTAATCGGAAGTTTGTGGGCAGGCGTGTCGCTATTGCCAGGCCCTGCGGGCATAAGTTTCACTTTAAGTGCCTTTCCCGCTGGACCAAAGACCATCTGACCTGCCCTTACGGGCGGGAAGTCATTAACAATATTATGGTGGTGAAAAACCTGCCCCTGCCACGGGGCTGGCGGCGTCAAATGGTCAACGCGGCAAAGGAGGGTGATCTCAAGATCATCCAGGCCCTGCTGCAACGGGGGGCGAAGGTGGATGCGGGCCGAACTGTGGGTAAAACTCCCCTGGCCCGGGCCGCTGCCAATAAGCACCTCGATGTTGCTCTGCTGCTCGCCAGAAGGGGAGGATCCGACCCGATCGGACTGAACAACCTGGGGAAGCTGCTCCACGATGGTTGTGAGGGCATTCCGGTAGACCTAAGCAAAGCGGAGCACTGGTACCTCAAGGCGGCTGAGTTGGGGGATATTGCAGGCATGTGGCATCTGGGCTACCTGTATCATTATGGTGGCAAGGACTTCGCGGTAGATCTGCACAAAGCGGAGAGCTGGTACCTTAAGGCGGCTGAGCTGGGGCATATTAAAGCCATGTGCGGCCTGGGCATGGTGTATAGCGACGGTGGCGAGGGCTTTCCAGCCGATCTGCACAAAGCCGAGAGCTGGTACCTGAAGGCGGCTGAGCTGGGGCATGTTGTAGCCATGAATAATCTGGGCTACCTGTATCATTATGGTGGTGAGGACTTCGCGGTAGATCTGCGCAAAGCGGAGCGATTGTACATAGAGGCGGCTGGGCTGGGGGATGCTTGCGCCATGAGCAACCTGGGCCTGGTGTACCTGGAGGGAGGCGAGGGCTTACCGGCAGATCCGGATCGGGGAAAGCTCCTGTTGTTCAAAGCGGCTGGGCTGGGGGATATTGGAGCCATGTTTCACCTGGGTTGCTTTTATCTGGATGGCGACGAGAACTTTCCGGTAGATCTGCGCCAGGCGAAAATCTGGTTGCTCAAAGCGGCTGATCTGGGTTGCGCTGCTGCCATGTACAACCTGAGCGAGCTGTATGAGCGCAGTGGAGCGAACTTTCCGGTAGATCTGGACCAGGCGAAAGCCTGGTTGCTCAAGGCGGCTGAGTTGGGGTATGACCTGGCCATCAAAAAACTGGAAAAAGCCTTTAAACCGCAACCCGCTAAAAAACGCGGGTTTGATGAAGCCTTTCCTGATGAAACCGGCCGCGCCCACACAGTGGGCGAATCCACGGCAGCAGACTGTAAGGGTTATAAAACGATGGTAGAGAATGCTCCCCGATAGATCCACCAAATGCCCATGGCACGTCCCCGGGAGGCTGTCCCGGGTTATTTCAGGATTATCCCGGGATCATCAAAGGGGCCATGAATCCGGTAACCAATGTCGGCCTGTTAAAGTCCAGATCGACTTAAACGACAATAAATCTATATCTTTATACCTCCTGCATCCATAAAATTGTGTAAGTTATAATCGTATAACCGCCTTCTTTTCCGATATTTTGACCTTTTCTGTAATTCAAGAAATCTATAAAGCTGGTTTTTTGATATTTTCAGAACCTGTTACGGGATATTTTTGAGATCAACACAGTCAGAGTAGCAATCCCAAAAACGTAAGGGAGTTACCTGGCATGAACAGCGTTCCCTCCAGTGCAGCAGTTATTGTACCCACCGAGCCTCCAATCTGCCCGATCTGCCATGATAGCCTCTACTCATCCAAAAATCGGAAGTTTGTGGGCAGGCACGTCGCTATTGCCAGGCCCTGCGGGCATAAGTTTCACTTTAAGTGCCTTTCCCGCTGGACAAAAGACCATCTGACCTGCCCTTACGGGCGGGGAGTCATTAAACATATGGTGGTGAAAAACCTGCCCCTGCCCCGGGGCTGGCGGCGTCAGATGGTCAACGCGGCAAAGGAGGGTGATATCAAGATCATCCAGACCCTGCTGCAACGGGGGGCAAAGGTGGATGCGGGCCGGACTTCAGGAAAAACCCCCCTTGCCTGGGCCGCTGCCAATAAGCACCTCGATGCTGCCCTGCTGCTGGCCAGAAGGGGTGGATCCGACCCGATCGGTCTGAGCAACCTGGGGTGTCTTTTCCAGAATGGTGGTGAGGGCATTCCGGTAGATCTGCACAAAGCGGAGCACTGGTACCTCAAGGCGGCTGAGTTGGGGGATATTGCAGCCATGTGGCAGCTGGGCCACCTGTATCAGCATGGTGGCAAGGGCTTTCCGGTAGATCTGCACAAAGCCGAGAGCTGGTACCTTAAGGCGGCTGAGCTGGGGGATATTGCAGCCATGTGCAGACTGGGCATCGTCTTTGCAAATGGTGGCGAGGGCTTTCCAGCCGATCTGCACAAAGCCGAGAGCTGGTACCTTAAGGCGGCTGAGCTGGGGGATATTATAGCCATGAACAACCTGGGCTGCCTGTATCATAATGGTGGCAAGGACTTCGCGGTAGATCTGCGCAAAGCGGAGCACTGGTACTGTGAGGCGGCTGGATTGGGGGATGCCTGCACCATGACTAACCTGGCCATACTGTATCTGGATGGCGGCGAGGGCTTACCGGCAGATCAGGATCAGGCAAAGTTCCTGTTGTTCAAGGCGGCTGGAATGGGGGATGTTGGAGCAATGACCAGTCTGGGCTGGCAGTATTTCAAGGGTAACAATGGCTTTGAGAAAGATCTGCACCAGGCGAAATCCTGGTGGCTCAAGGCGATTGAGCTGGGATGTGCTAAAGCCATGCTTCACCTGGGTTACCTGTGTCTTCATGGTGGCGAGAACTTTCCGGCAGATCTGCACCAGGCGAAAATCTGGTTGCTCAAGGCGGTTGAGCTGGGGGAAGATCCAGCCATTGTAGCTTCAGCCATGTACCAGCTGGTTTACCTTCATCACTATGCTGACCAGGACTTTGGGTTAGATCTGCGTGAAGCGGAGCGCTTGTACCTGAAAGCCATTGAGCTGGGGTCTCCTCTGGCCATGAGTAAACTGGGTCACCTGTATCTGGGTGGTGGCAAGAACTTTCCGGCAGACCAGTACAAGGGAGAACGCCTGTTGCTCAAGGCGGCTGAGCTGGGAAATGCGCCATCCATGAACACCCTCGGCAACCGTTATGTGCTTGGTGACGTGGGCTTTGAGGCAGATCCGCACAAAGCAAAACACTTTTTCCTCAAGGCCGCTGAGCTGGGATATGTTTCAGCCATGAGCAACCTGGGCTGGTTATATCTGTATGGTCGCAAACACTTTCAGGTGGATCTGCAGCAGGCGAAGCTCTGGTTGCTCAAGGCGGCTGACCTGGGTAACGCTTGGGCCATGTTCCACCTGAGTCATCTGTATGAGCATGGTGGGGCGGACTTCCCGGTAGATCTGGACCAGGCGAAGGCCTGGTTGCTCAAGGCGGCTGAGTTGGGGAATGACCTGGCCATCAAAAAACTGGAAAAAGTCTCTAAACCACAACCAGCTAAAAAACGCGGGTTTGATAAAACCTTTACTGATGAACCCGGCCACGCCCGCCCGGAAGGAGAATCCGGGGCTGGAGGCATAAAATGATGATAGCGAGGGCTTCCGGATCAGCTACAAGCGTTAATCACAAAGCTTCAATGATTCCCGGCAGAGATGTGACCCATTGATGATCATTGAGATTTTCAGAGCCTGGTAATGGATATTTTTGGGGGCTACCCGGTCTGAGTAACGGACTTAGCAATGTAACGAAGCCCCTTACATGAACAGCGTTCCATCCAGTGCGACTGTAGCCATACCCACCGCCCCCTCAAACTGCCCGATCTGCCACGATGACCTCTACCGACCTGAAAAGCCGGAGTTTGTCGGCAGGCACGTCGCCATAGCCAGGCCCTGCGGGCATAAATTCCACCTTAACTGCCTTACCCGCTGGACAGAAGCTCATCTGAAGTGCCCCTGCGGGCGAGGGGCCATTGAGGGTGTGGTGGTAGAAAACCTGACCTTGCCCAGGGGCTGGAAGCAGCAGATGGTCAAGGCGGCAAAGAAAGGCGATATCGGGATCATCCGGGCCCTGCTGAACCGGGGTGCGGACGTGGATGCAGGCCAGAGCCCGGGCAAAACGCCACTGGCCCTGGCCGCTATCAATAAGCACCTCGATGTTGCCCTGCTGCTGGCCGACCGGGGAGGGTCCGACCCAATCGGCCTGAGAAAGCTGGGGTATCTGTACCGGCTTGGCGGCGAGGGCGTTCCAGTAGATCTGTGCAAAGCGGAGCAATGGTTCCTTAAGGCTGCTGAGCTGTGGGACGCTTCCGCCATGTACAGCCTGGGCTGCCTGTATCAGGATGGTGGCGAGGGCATTGCGGTAGATCTGCGCAAAGCGGAGCGTTGGTACTATGAGGCGGCTGGACTGGGGCATATTGCTGCCATGAACAACCTGGGTCACCTTTATCAGCATGGTCGCGAGGGCTTTAAGGCAGATCCGGACCAGGGAAAGTTCCTGTTGTTCAAGGCGGCCGGGCAGGGCTGTGTCACCGCCATGTACAACCTGGGGTGCCTCTATCAGCATGGTGGCGTGGGTTTTGAGGTAGATTTACGTGAAGCGGAGCGATGGTACATAAAGGCGATTGGACTGGGGGATCCCCGGGCCATGAATAACCTGGGTGAACTGTATCTGCGCGGTGACAGGGGCTTTGAGGCAAATCCATATCTGGGAAAGCGCCTGTTGCTCAGGGCCTCTGGGCTGGGGATTACGCAATCCATGAACATCCTCGGCAACCGTTATGCGAATGGTGGCGAAGGCTTTGAGGCAGACCCGCACAAAGCGGAACAATTGTACCGCAAAGCCGCTGAGCTGGGATATGTTTCAGCCATGAGCAACCTGGGCTGCTTATATCTGTATGGTCGCAAACGCTTTCCAGTGGATCTGCAACAGGCGAAGTTTTGGTTGCTCAAGGCGGCTGATCTGGGTAACGCTGCGGCCATGTTCCACCTGAGTCATCTGTATGAGCATGGTGGGGTGGACTTTTCGGTAGATCTGGACCAGGCGAAGGCCTGGTTGCTCAAGGCGGCTGAGTTGGGGAATGACCTGGCCATGAAAAAACTGGAAAAACTCTCTAAACCGCTACCAGCTAAAAAGCGCGGGTTTGATGAAGCCTTTCCTGATGAACCCGGCCGCGCCCACCCAGAGGGCGAATCCACTGCAGCAGACAGTAACGGGCATAAAACGATGGTAGAGAAGGCTTCCTGATAGATCCACCAAATGCCCATGGTACGTGACAATATTTTGCGTCCCCCGGGAGGCTGTCCAGAGTTATTTCCGGATTATCCCGGGACCATCAAAGGAGCCATGAATCCGATAAGGAATTGTCCCGGAATAACTTCATCATTTTATTCAGTCCGGGAAAATGTCGCCGCCCGCTTCCCGCCACCCGCTGCCCGCAAAAGCACAAGTGGTTCCAGCTTTTCGGGAAGCGGGCGGCGGGTAGCGGGTAGCGACTGTAGAAATGTCGAAGTTATTTCAGGACAGCTCCTAACCAATGCTGGCCTGTTAAAGTTCACGTCGATTTAAACGACAATAAATTTGTATCTCTATACTTCCTGCATCCATAAAATTGTGTACGTTATAACCGTATAAACGCCTTATTTTCGGATATTTTGACCTGTTCTGGAATTCATGAAATATATAAAGCTGTTTTTTGATATTTTTAGATCCTGGTACGGGATATTTTTGAGATCAACACAGTCAGAGTAACAATCCCAAAAACATAAGGAAGTTACCTGGCGTGAACAGCGTGCCCTCCAGTACAGCAGTTGTTGTACCCACCGAGCCCCCAACCTGCCCGATCTGCCATGATGACCTCTACTCACCCAAAAATCGGAAGTTTGTGGGCAGGCGCGTCGCTATTGCCAGACCCTGTGGGCATAAGTTTCACTTTAAGTGCCTTTCCCGCTGGACAAAAGACCACGTGACCTGCCCTTACGAGCGGAAAGTCATTAAAAATATGGTGGTGAAAAACCTGCACCTGCCCCGGGGCTGGAAGAACAAGATGGTCAACGCGGCAGAGGAGGGTGATATCAAGATCCTCCAGGCCCTGCTGCAACGGGGGGCAAAGGTGGATGCGGGCCAAACTGCGGGTGAAACTCCCCTGGCCCTGGCCGTTGACAATAAGCATCTCAATGCTGCCCTGCTGCTGGCCGGAAGGGGAGGATCGGACCCGATCGGTCTGAGCAACCTGGGAAGACTGTTCAATGATGGTGGTGAGGGCATTCCGGTAGATCTGCACAAAGCGGAGCATTGGTATCTCAAGGCGGCTGAGTTGGGGGATGTTGAAGCCATGTGGCATCTGGGCTACCTGTATCAGTTTGGTGGCGAGGGCTTGTCGATAGATCTGCATAAAGCCGTGAGCTGGTATCTTAAGGCGGCTGAGCTGGGGGATATTGAAGCCATGTGCAGCCTGGGCATCGTGTATGCAAATGGTGGTGAGGGCTTTCCAGCCGATCCGCACAAAGCCGAGAGCTGGTACCTTAAGTCGGCTGAGCTGGGGGATACTACAGCCATGAATAACCTGGCCTGCCTGTATCAAGACGGTGGCAAGGACTTCGCGGTAGATCTGGGCAAATCGGAGCACTGGTACCTGAAGGCGGTTGGATTGGGGGATGTCTGCGCCATGAATAACCTGGCACTACTGTATCTGGATGGCGGCGAGGGCTTACCGGCAGATCATCAGGATCGGGGAAAGTCCCGGTTGTTCAAGGCGGCTGAGTTGGGGGATCTTGGAGCCATGACCAACTTGGGGTGCCAGTATTTCCACGGTGAGGATGGCTTTGAGAAAGATCTGCACCAGGCGAAATCCTGGTGGCTCAAGGCGGGTGAGCTGGGATATGTTGAAGCGATGCATCACCTGAGTTACCTGTATCTGCATGGTGGCGAGAACTTTCCGGCAGATCTGCATCAGGCGAAAATCTGGTTGCTCAAGGTGGTTGAGCCGGGAAAAGATCCAGCCAATATAGCTTCAGCCATGTACATGCTGGGCCGCCTATATCATTTTGGTGGCGCGGGCTTTGAGGTAGATCTGCATGAAGCGGAGCGATGGTACCTGAAGGCGGCTGGGCTGGGGGATGTTTTAGCCATGTACAACCTGGGTCGCCTATATCAGTATGGTGGCGAGGGCTTTAAGATAGATCTGCGTGAAGCAGAGCGATGGTACCTGAAAGCCATTGAGCTGGGGTCTCCTCTGGCCATGAGTAGGCTGGGTCACCTGTATCTGCGTGGTGGCGAAAAATTTCCGGAACATAGGTACGAGGGAAAACGACTGTTGCTCAAGGCTGCTCAACTGAGGAGAGACCTGGCCATCAAAAATCGGGAAAAAGCCTCTAAACCGCAACTCGCAAAAAAACGCGGACTTGATGAAGCCTTTCCTGAAGAACCCGGCCGCGCCCACCCAGAGGGCGAATCCACGGCAGCAGACTGTAAGGCATAAAATGATGGTAGAGCAGGCTTCCCGACAGATCCGCCAAATGCCCATGGCAGGTGACAATATTTTGCGTCCCACGGGAGCGAAAAAAGGTTCAGCAAAATATGTTTCACGACAATGAATATATATCTATACCTCCTGCATCGATAAAATTGTGTGCGTTATAACCGTATAACCACCTTCTTTTCCCATATTTTGATCTGTTCTGGAATTCAGGAAATCCACAAAGCTGGTTTTTTGATATTTTCAGAACCTGGTACGGGATATTTTTGAGATCAACACAGTCAGAGTAGCAATCCCAAAAAGTAAGGAAGTTACCTGGCGTGAACAGCATTCCCTCCAGTGCAGCAGTTGTTGTGCCCACCGAGCCCACAATCTGCTCGATCTGCCATGATGACCTCTACTCATCCACCAATCAGAAGTTTGTGGGCAGGTGCGTCGCTATTGCCAGGCCCTGCAGGCATAAGTTTCACTTTAAGTGCCTTTCCAGCTGGACAAAAGGCCATGTGACCTGCCCTTACGGGCGGGAAGTCATTCAAAATATGGTGGTGAAAAACCTGCCTCTGCCCCGGGACTGGCGGCATCAGATGGTCAACGCGGCAAAGAAGGGTGATATCAAGATCATCCAGGCCCTGCTGCAACGGGGGGTGGAGGTGGATGCGGGCCGAGCGGCGGGTAAAACGCCCCTGGCCATGGCCGTTGCCAATAAGCACCTCGATGCGGCCCTGCTGCTGGCCAGAAGGGGAGGATCCGACCCGATCGGTCTGAGAAACCTGGGGGAGCTTTTCCAGAATGGTGGTGAGGGCATTCCGGTAGATCTGCACAAAGCGGAGCAATGGTATATCAAGGCCGCTGAGTTGGGGGATATTGCCGCCATGTGGCATCTGGGCTACCTGTATCAGTTTGGTGGCGAGGGCTTTTCGATAGATCTGCACAAAGCCCAGAGCTGGTACCTTAAGGCGGCTGAGCTGGGGGATATTGCAGCCATGTACAGCCTGGGCATCGTGTATACAAATGGTGGCAAGGGCTTTGAGATAGATCTGCACAAAGCCCAGAGCTGGTACCTTAAGGCGGCTGAGCTGGGGGATACTTCAGCCATGAATAACCTGGCCTACCAGTATGAGCATGGTGGCAAGGACTTCGCGGCAGATCTGTGCAAAGCGGAGCACTGGTACCTGGAAGCGGCCGGATTGGGGGATGCCTGCGCCATGAATAACCTGGCCCTACTGTATCTGGGTGGCGGCGAGGGCTTACCGGCAGATCATCAGGATCAGGGAAAGTTCCTGTTGCTCAAGGCGGCTGGAATGGGGGATGTTGGAGCCATGACCAACCTGGGCTGCCAGTATTACGAGGGTGACAATGGCTTTGAGAAAGATCTGCACCAGGCGAAATCCTGGTGGCTCAAAGCGGTTGAGCTGGAAGGTGTCAGGGCCATGTTTAACCTGGGTTACCTGTATCTTTATGGCGGCGAGGGCTTTGAGGCAGATCTGCACCAGGCGAAAATCTGGTTGCTCAAGGTGGTTGAGCGGGGGAAAGATCCAGCCATTATAGCTTCAGCCATGTACCTGCTGGGCTACCTTCATCACTATGCTGACGGGGGCTTTGGGGTAGATCTGCGTGAAGCGGAGCGGTGGTACCTGAAGGCGGCCATGCTGGGCGATGATTCCGCCATGAACAAGCTGGGTGGCCTTTATCTGTATGGTGACGAGGGCTTTGAGATAGATCTGGACCAGGCGATCCCCTGGTTGCTCAGGGCGTCTGAGCGGGGTAATGCTTCAGCCATGAACAAACTGGGCACTCTGTTTGAGCTAGGTAGCAAGGGCTTTGTGGCAAATCTGTATGAAGCGGAGCGCTGGTACCGTATGGCAGCCAGGCTGGGGCATGCCAAGGCTATGAAAAACCTGAGGAACCTCAAAAGCAGTGTGGAGGTAGCTTCCTGATAGATCCGCCAAAAGCCTTTGCGTATTCAGAGTACATTCAGGCAGAGGATGAATCAGGAAGATTATATCGGCCGGGTTATTTTTTCGGCTTATTGGAGAACAGCCTGTCCAGGGTCATTTTAGGGTCAGCAAAGGAGCCATGAATCCGGTAACGGATGCTGGCCAGCTGATCCACCTGTTTGCCCACCAGTCTGTCCGCAATGTAAATAATACCCGCCACCTGGGGAGCAGTGCCCAGCAGTACGCTGAGAATCGGCAGATTGGATGACACAGGCAGGGTAACCACCAGACTCAGATCCAGCTGTTCGGTGTTGGTATCGATAGTGCCATCCAGTTTGAAGTCGGAAGACGGTCCTTCGATCACCATGGGTGAATTGAAGGTAATCAGTCCCCGGTTAAAGTTCAGGCTGCCCTTGATTTGATCAAAACTGATACCGGACGAGTAGAGATCGGAAAAGTCCAGCTTTATCCTTCTGGTCAGTGCTTCGGTATTAAAAATACCAAATAATTTAAGTGCTTCCGACGAGCCATTATCGACTTTGCGCAGCCGCCCCTTCTTCAGCAGCAAATCGATCCGGCCTTTCATGGTGGCAATCGAACCTCCAAGAGGCGATCCATCCCAGTTCAGGCTGGCCTCGAAACGGCTTTCCCTGGCCTCAAGAAAACCTGAAGAGCCCAGGGCTTTCTGCAATGCTGTGATGTCCGTGCCCTTAAGTTCTCCCTGAACCCAGCTGCGCTGTTCACCGTCCGTCAGCACCCAGTCTGCCAGACCATTCAGCGACATACCCGACAGCTCACCGGTAATATGATCGATCTTGACACCGTTGGGTCCATGACGAAGTTTAAAACCGATGCTTGCAGGCGTTCGGCCGCCAACCTGAATATGGTTGATGTTCACATCAAGATTGGGCAACGTTGCCGGATTGATGTCCGCCAGGCTGTCCCCGGATTCTGAAGGACTATCTCCGGAAGCGGTTTCAGAAGCAGGCTCTGGCAGATGTACACGGTCAATATAAAGAGACCACGGTGCAGTTTGCTGGTCAGGAATCCATAAATCACCTTTCAGTGTCTGTCCATCAACGGCCAGTTTCATACCTTTTCTGTCAGACTGTGACCTCTGATTCTGAACCGCCTGCTGAAGTGAAACCGATATATCCGGCCAGAGATAATCCCCATACTTCAGTGAACCGAGGCGAACATTGTCAAGGGCCAGGCGTGAGGCCAACTGTTGCTCGACAGGACTACCGGGCTGCCCTTCAAAGCGAGCCTTCCAGGGACCGAGATCCAGTTCCGGCAAAGCACCGGTCACCAGAAATTGATTCCCTGAAGGCCAGGCAGCAGAGCCTGTACCAGGGTGGGAAGCATCGTCACCCAGTGTCATCAGGGCAGACTCCGGGGAAAACTCCGGCGTCATTCTCATGTCCAGCCGCCCCAGTTTGCCCAGCGTCACACCCAGCAGCTGGTGACCTGCTTTGTTGGTCAGAGAAAACGTCAGGGGTAGCGGTGTATCCGCCGTTTTACCCACCGGCGCTGGCAGCTCAACATTAACTCCAAGCAGTTCACTGCCGACCATGAGTTCCGTGTTATTGTCGTCTAATCCCAGGGATAAGCTGGCGCGATAATCCGTTTCTCCCTCCAGCAAACTGAGCCAATCCAGCTTCAGCCAGTCCTGAAGTGAAGACACTGAGGCTCTGCCTGACCAGACAATATCGGTGGAAACGGGTTGTTGATTCTGTACCATCGAACGTATCTGAAATTGAGCCGGCTGATCAAACAGTTGACCAGATAACTGTCGTGCAGTAAGTCCACGGTCAGTGCTGTAGGAGAGATCACCGGCAATGCCTTTTGCGGCAATCCCCACCTCAGGAATCCCGAAGGTAAATGATTCCACAGCGCCACGGATATCCACTTCAGAACGGCCCGGGTCATCCAGAGGAAGTGTCAAATCAAGTCCGGCATCCAGCTGCCCCTGCAACGTCCATTGCTCTGCTGCACCCTTCATCCAGTCATTAACGGGTGTCCGGGTAAGAAAGTGCTGCAGAGTCTCGCCACTGGCATTCAGCTGACTGCTGATCCTGAGTATTGATGTCCCGTCCAGCGGCACTCGCGCGACTATACCATCCAGTTGGCCACCCGCTGACTCTGCCTGCTGGCCCTGTACTTCCACCCGGTCATCGTTAACATAAACCTGCCCGGCCAGGCCGGTAATCACAGGCCAGTCAGGCGCGTAGTCCAGCTCGCCATTCTGGAGATCAAAAAAAAGTCCCCATCGGGAATCCTGCGGGCCGATATCTCCACGCTTACCACCAGATAGAGCACCGTTATAAATAAACCCGCCCCCTAAGATATCTGCCTTGCGGATGGCGGTATCCAGCCAGTGCACCAGACCGCTGTTCATGGGCCGCAAGGCTGGCAGGTATTTGCCCGTATAGCGGGCATCACCATTGCTCATGCCCACCGTCAATGCCATATCCAGGGTGTCACCTTCATGCCATTTCAGCGGGATATCAAGCCTGAGCTTGCCTTTCAGATCACCTTCAGCCCCCACCAGGGCGATGTCATCCGACTTCAAAATATAAAAGTCATCAATAACATCCCAGTAAAGGCGTGCTTTGGCAGTAGCAAATGTCCAGGTCTCCCGGAACAGTTTGGGAAAGCCCAGCTGGAAGTTCCGGGTATCCAGGTCAAGATAGCCCTGCAGCAGGTTCATCCTTAACTGACCACTGACATTGCCCCCGGAAGGAGCGCCATGCCAGGCAGCCACCGACACATTGTCAAGCCGGGCACTCAAGTCGAAATCAAACGGTTGACGGGATGGGTAAAAACGGATGGCCAGATCCTTCAACTGGCCAATGGGATTCAGGGTATTCACCAGATCAGCCACCGGTTCCGGAAGCGCATCGGTATCCAGTAACCATCGTTTCAGCAGATCCAGATCCAGGTTTTCGGTCGCTACGGTTACCGTATATTCTTCAGCACGGCCACCGGCCAGATACCAGCTGTTTTCCCACTGATAAACCGTCCCGTTATGCAGGCGGTTCTCCAGATTGAGGCCATTCAGCCAGATCTGCCAGCTGGATTCTGACAACGGCTCCCGGGACAAAACGCCCCGCATAAATACATGGGTCTGCCCGGAAAGATGGTTCAACGCGCCAGTGTTATCCCGATACGTTACATCAGGAGAAGCGACCTCTCCCTGTACTTGCCAGGCCCCATCATCATAAAGCCACCGGGTCTCCAACTGTACCACTGCTGACAGCACATCATCATAACAACCAGACCACAGGACACAGAGCTGCTCAGCATCAAGATCACTGGCGACGGCCACTCCCTGCCACCGGGAAAACTGACCAGGGCCGACGATGCCAGAGCCATCGATGGCAAGATAACCAGCACCCGCCTCAAGACGGACCGACAGATTTTTCTGGTCACCATCCGTCATGACCGTCAAATGCTGGCCACGAATATCACTGCCCTCACCATTGGCTTTGCGCATATTCAGGCGGATATCACGAATATCCACCTTCTTTTGCAGGGCAAGCCATTCCAGTGCAGAACTTTGTTGATATTCAGGAGCCTGTAATGATGACCCGGCAACCCGTTGAATACCGGATAGCGCCCACTGGGCACCATCGCCACGGACCAGCGCAACATTGACGCCATTGATTTCCAGGGATGAAAATACCGGCGTCCAGTGTAACAGTGACTCCTTCAGGCTCAATTCCAAAGCCAGCTGCGAGATACTGAACCCGGCCTGATCTGCCTCTTTACCTTTAAGCGTCAACCCTTGCATGGATAACCATGGCTCGCCATCATTCCATTGCGCCGACATGGACTCAATTTGCAGGTCAGCCTGTAAACGGTCGCTGAGAAAACCTGAAAGCTGAGGCAGCAGAACCGGTAGGGCACTGAACATCAGTCGCCCGAGTCCTACTACAATGACCAGAATGGTTAACCCGGTCAGTAGCAGCCGCCAACTCCATTTCATCAAACTATTCAGTAGACGGAGACTGCCAGATGGTGTTTTTTCACCATCTGCCTCATGAATAAACGGAGCACTCCGCCTGAGGCTGTTTACCATCCGCTTCAACAACCGAGTTCCCGCCCTGACAAACCATTGGACAACTGACCATCAGCCAGCCGTATAACAAAAGTGACGCTCAACAAAATAGCAATCCAGTAACCATTACCAAATACTAAAAAAACACTACCCGCTTCCCGTTGTCCGCACCCCTGAGAAGCGGGGTAGCGGGCAGCAGGAAGCGGGCAGCGTTCGTTACACCAGAACTACATCAAACTGTTCCTGGGTGTAGATCGGCTCTACCTGAAAACGAATAGGCTTCTGGATAAACTCTTCAAGATCGGCGACATTATTGGACTCTTCATCCAGCAGACGGTCTATCACGGTCTCAGCTGCCAGCACCGTATAACTGTCGCCATCATAGGCCCGGACCGCCCGGAGAATTTCCCGGAAAATCTCGTAGCATACCGTTTCTGCCGTTTTCAAGGTACCACGGCCTTCACAGGTTGGGCAGGATTCACACAGAACATTTTCCAGTGACTCACGGGTTCGCTTGCGGGTCATCTCCACCAGGCCCAGTTCACTGACGCCGGTAAAATTGGTCTTGGCATGATCGTGTTCCATGGCCTTTTCAAAAGCACGCTGAACCTGCCGCTGATGCTCCGGATCTTCCATATCAATAAAGTCGATAATGATGATCCCCCCCAAATTCCGTAAACGGAGCTGGCGGGCAATGGCAACGGCCGCTTCAAGGTTGGTTTTAAAGATAGTCTCTTCCAGATTACGATGGCCAACAAAGGCACCGGTGTTGACATCGATGGTGGTCATGGCTTCGGTCTGGTCAATAATCAGATAGCCACCGGACTTCAGCTGAACTTTACGGCTAAGCCCCTTGTTGATCTCATCCTCAACGCCAAACAGATCAAAAATCGGGCGTTCGCCGGGGTAATATTCCACCCGGCCGTCAATCTCAGGCACCAGCTTCTTGACGAATTTGGACACCTTTTCAAAGGTTTCCCGGGAATCAATGCGGATCTTTTCAATGTTGGGATTGACCAGGTCACGCATGGTTCGCAAGTGCAGCGGCAAGTCTTCATAGACATTGGCCGGTGCCCTGCTCTCCCGGATATTCTCTTCGATGGTGGCCCACAGCCTGCGCAGAAAGAGAATATCCGCACGCACCTCACCTTCGCCAATGCCTTCTGCTGCCGTTCTCAGAATAAAGCCACCGGCACCATCATCACCGCCAAGGCAAGACTCAACCAATTGCCGCAGACGTTCCCGCTCCTCAACATCCTCGATGCGCAGCGAGATCCCAACGTGGTTGTTTTTTGGCATGTGCACCAGATAACGGGCCGGAATGGAGATATGGGTGGTCAGGCGGGCACCTTTGGTTCCCAGGGGATCTTTGGTTACCTGAACCACCAGCGACTGGCCTTCATGCACCAACTCATAAATCGGGCGTTCCTGGGTCTCTTCCCCGTTTTTTTCATGGCGGCTGTCCTGCCTGGGCGCAATTTCACTGGCATGAATAAACGCCGCCCGTTCAAGGCCAATATCAACAAAAGCGGCCTGCATTCCCGGCAGGACACGAACCACCTTCCCTTTATAAATATTGCCGACAATACCCCGACTTCGGGCACGCTCGACATAGATCTCCTGCAGCACCCCATTTTCAACCAGAGCCACCCGTGATTCCATGGGCGTGATATTCATGAGAATTTCTTCGCTCATCCCAGTCCCTCAATTCCTTTAATGCATTGACCTGTGGTGCCTCTTCAGACGGACGATGAGTTTCGTCTCAGGCATCACAGGTCAATACACTTTCCACCATTCCTTAAAAGGCCGTCTGAGGTTGACGTACTGGTAGAAACAAAATAGATCAGTCGATCATACCAGCAATTTGCATCCGGTTTTTGCTTCCTGACAAACTTTATACCAAAAACCGTTCCATGATGTTGTGAGAGCGTATTCACGCTCTTTTTTGAACTGAAAAACGGAGAGAAAATGAGACACCTTAGTTGGAAATAAGGACTATCAGCCCGCTTGCCAGAATGGCACATTAAAATCTGACAGAAGTCGTGCAGTTTCCATAAGCGGCAACCCGACAACACCGGAATAGCTGCCAGACAGACTCGCTACCAAAACTGCACCATAGCCCTGAATTCCGTAGGCACCTGCTTTATCGGTCGGCTCCCCGGAGGCAATATAATCATCAATCAACGAATCAGGCAGGTCATTAAACACCACATCCGTAACCGACAACTCAGTTTGCAGCTGACTGCCATCGGTGACCGCTACTGCGGTCATCACCTGATGAGTCTTGCCGGACAGTATCCCCAACATACGACGAGCATCGTTTGAATTCTGAGGCTTGCCGAGAATTTGATCATTACAGACCACCGTTGTATCTGCTGCCAACAAAGGCATTTTGGCAGAATCCCGGGTTACTGATGCCTGCCAGCCTGCCGCTGCCTTTTCCCGGGCCATGCGCAGCACATACTCTGCTGGAGCCTCACCGGGGAATGGGGTTTCATCAATATCACAGGCCAGTTGCTGAAAGGAAACACCGATTTGCTGTAACAGCTCAGCTCGACGCGGGGATTGGGAAGCCAGATAGATCATATTCAACCTTTTTTTGAACGACACAGATTAGAGGGATAGATGCCTGATGCCTAACGTAATGCAGACGGATTATAAAAGAGTTGGAACTTATTCGTTAGTTAGTGGTCAAAAACACCAGAAAAGCTTTAATAGCCATACACCCCACTCTTCCTGAGCGGAGCCAAAGGATGGGAGCACCGCACTTCACTCAGTGCGAACGGTGTGGGTATCAAAGAATCAACTACTTATAACAATACTCATAATAAAGAAACACAGGAGGTTTCTATGACAGGCCCCACTGCCGGTAATCCAGCGCTCAATTCCCCCCAGAATGCGCCAAATAGTGAATGGACCTGCGTAAGCTGGTTTAAAAAAATTTCTGACACTGTTGCCAGTAAAACATCTCGCTTTTTTGGGCGTGTTGTTGCCGCTGTGCTATCTGTAGCCGCCTTCATTCCTTCACTGGGCGTTGATCTTGTTTATGCAGCCAAGAGCCTGTATGACAGAAAAGTCACCCATCTCCAAACCAAGGTAGAGTGGATAAGAGACATTCATGATAACGATGTCAAAACTACGATGGCAAACCACAACCGTTTTCTGGCAAAGAACGTCTTACATCCTCCAGAGGCTATCCCGGAAGCAGCTCACCGACAACTGCTTGAGGCCCTGAATGGTGATAGTCCAATTGAGTTGATTACTCCAGACCAAAATGCTTTTACAACATTTAAGTTCGGGGAAGAGCTAAGAATTGGTGAATCCAGACGTTACTACGATATTGGCGGTGGACAGGCACTGGCAATGAATAATCGACCACACCAATTCTATGATGAATTAATGATGAATAGATACCTGGAAAAATTAGGTGTTCCGACCATTGAAATCAAACCCGCTGTTATTCGTTGGGAATTCGAGGGCGAAAAATACACAATGGCAACCTACATCACAACATCATTTAGCGAATACGCAAAACAAAATGCTTTCTTAATGCATAAAAAATCTACGTCAGAGGAAAATGAACTACTGGATGGTAAGAAATTGTTAGCAGTAGACGAAGACAAAGACGAAGACGAGTATATACGGACTCCTGAGAACTGGGATGAGGTTTTAAAGCCACTGGTTAATGATGTCAGAACCCTGATTGATAATGGTGTTTCTACACGTGCCTGTTACGGAATTGCGGCTACCCACAAAGCCATCGTTGTCGGAAAAGGCAATAAATTCCACTCAGGGGGGCCTGCTGAATATGAGATTCGCGCATTTCCTTATGAATTTGTAGACGAAACGACTCAACTGGATCAACTTCCACCTAAAAAGCAGCTTACAGCCAGGGAGGAGGAAGAAATATTGCAACATTATTTCGAGTTAGCCGCTTTTGTTCAATTTAACCCCAAGGAATGGTTCTTGCCAAAAGAGTGGAAAAAACTTGTTAAAAATCTTGTCGAAAGACATATTCGCCGATGAATCTTCCTGAGAAAAGGCTGCGTTGGTTTTCTACACTCCCGGGAGAATCGCGGTTGGGTGTTTTTGCCAGCAGTTGCCTTTTCCCGGCAGGGGACTCACCGGGAAAAGGGTTTTTATTGAAGGCCAGTTTCTGGCAGGAAACACCAATTTGTTGCAGCAGCCCAGCTCAATGCAGCCATTTGTAAGCCAGATAGATCTTTTTTAATTTTAAAAGAATTGAAACTTATTCACTAGATAGTGGTCAAATCTCTAAAAAATTTACTATATCTCCAAAATATTACTTACAACTACATAATTTAAAGAAAAACACAGGAGGTTTCTATGTCAGACCCGATTATTGGTAATCCAGCACTCAATCTTTCGCCAACTGCGCAAAATAGTGAATGGACCTGCGTAAGCTGGTTTAAAAAAATTTCTGACGCTGTTGCCAGCAAAACATCTCGCTTTTTTGGGCGTGTTGTTGCCGCTGTGGTAACTGTAGTCACCTTTATTCCTTCACTGGGCGTTGATCTTGTTTATGCGGCCAAGAGTCTGTATGACAGGAAAATCACCAAACTCCAGGCTACTGCTCCAAATCTTCCGGTTATTCCGGGAGCCAAAGTACAATGGCGAAGATACATTCATGATGCTGATGTTAAAGCTACGATGGAACGTTACGATCGTTTTCTGGCAGAAAACCTCACACATCATCCAGATGAGATTCCAACAGCAGCAGAGCAACAATTGGATAAGGCAGCCAAAGGTAATATCCCCATTGAGCTGATTACTGAAGATGGTGTCGCAACAGTAAAACTCCATAAAGCGCTGGGAGGTGGTGGATCCAAGACTTTCTACGATATCGGCGATGGCCAGGCACTGGCAATGATTAAAGCCCCACACCAATTCTATGATGAGTTAATGATGCATCGATACCTGGAAAAATTAGGTATTCCTACCAATGAAATCAAACCTGCGGTTATTCGTTGGGAATTTGAAGGCACCACATACACAAAAGCAACCTACATCGCACCATCATTCAGCGAATACCCGAAACAAAATGCTTTCGTATTGGACAGCAAAGCCCCTTTTAATATTGTCGATCAACTGAAGGGTAAGAAACTGTTATCAGCAGGCCAGAATCCATTCATACCTGAGAACTGGGATGAAGTTTTGAATCCACTGGTTAATGATATTAGAACCCTTATTGATAATGGAATTTTTGCTCGGCACGATTCTCTAAATGCCATTCTTGTGGGAAAAGGCAACAAATTCCACTCAGGGGGGCAAGCTGATTTTGAGGCGCGTGCATTTCCATTTGATTTCTCAAGCAAAGTCGAGCAGTACGATCAGCTCCCCGTTAAAAAGCGGCTTAAAGCGAAAGAGGAGGAAAGAACATTAAGTGCCTATATTGAGCAAGTCGTTTTCATTCAATTTGATGCCACGAAATGCGCCTTGCCAAAAGAGTGGAAAGGCCTTGTTAAGGACCTTACCACAAGATACCTTCGTCGAAGAAACTTCCTGTAAAAAAAGTAGCGACAGATTTCTATCCCGGAAGAATCCCGGTTCAGTATTTCTGCCTGCAGATGCCTTTTCCCGGTGGTGGGCTCACCGGGAAAAGGTTTTTCATTAAAAGGTCAGTTTCTGCCAGGAAACACCAATTTGTTGTAACAGCTCAGCACGACGCAGCCATTGGTAAGCCAGATAGATCTTATTCAATCTTAAAAGAATTGAAACTTATTCACTGCATAGTGGTCAAACCATTAAATAATCAACTATATCCCCAAATTATTATTTACAACTACATGATTTAAAGAGAAACACAGGAGGTTTCTATGTCAGACCCGATTGCTGGTAATCCGGCACTTAATACCGATCAGACCACAGAAAAGCGTAAATGGACCTGCGCAAACTGGTTTAACAAAATTTCTGAGGCTGTTGCCAGTAAAACATCTCGCTTTTTTGGGCGTGCTGTTGCCGCTGTGGTGTCTGTAGTAGCTTTTATTCCGTCACTGGCGGTTGATCTTGTTTACGCAGTCAAGAGCCTGTATGACCGAAAAGTTACCAAACCTCAAACTATGACCGAAAACCAGCTGCCAGTGAGCAGAACACAAACTACGACTCAAAACCCGATACCAGAGATCAGGTCACAAACTACAACTCAAAACCCGACACCTGAGAGAAGGCCACAAACTACAACTCAACACCCGATACCAGAGATCAGGTCACAAACTACAACTCAAAACCCGACACCTGAGACAAGGCCACAAACTACAGCTCAACACCCGACACCTGAGACAAGGCCACAAACTACAGCTCAAAACCCGACACCTGAGAGAAGGCCACAAACTACAGCTCAAAACCCGATACCTAAGAGAAGGCCACAAACTACAGCTCAACGCCCGATACCAAAGAGCGGGCCACAACCCCCGGCTCAACGCCCGATACCAAAGAGCGGGCCACAACCCCCGGCTCAACGCCCGATACCAAAGAGCAGTTTTAAAAGTACGGCTCAAAAACGAATGACAGAGGGTGGTTCAAAAACGCTGACTTCAAACCTTCAAGTTATTCCCGGAGCCAAAGTACAATGGCAAAGATACATCATTGATGACAATGTCAGAGATGCGATGGAAAGATACAATCGTTTTCTGGCAGTTAATGTTTCACATCATCCTGAGGAAATTCCAAAAGCAGCCTACAGTCAATTGGAGAAAGCAAGAGATGGCGGTATTCCCATTGAGTTGATTACTCAAGATGCGGTTAAAACAGTAAAACTCAAGAAGAGACTGGGAGCTGGTGCATCAAAGACATTCTATGATACTGGCGATGGTCAGGCACTGGCAATGAATGCGGCCCCACATCAATTCTATGATGAGTTAATGATGCACAGTTACCTGAAAAAATCAGGTATTCCAACCCTTGACATCGAACCCGCTGTTATTCGTTGGGAGTTTCAGGGTACCAAATACTCAATAGCAACCCATATCGCGCCATCATTTAGCGAATACGCCAAAGAAAATGCTTTTGAAGTGATCAGCAAAACCAGTCTTAAGATTTTTAATCATCTGAACGGTAAGAAAGTGTTATCAGAAGGCCAGAAGCCGTCCATACTTGAAAACTGGGATGCGGCTTTAACTCCACTGGTTAAGGATATTAGAAACCTTATTGATAATGGAGTTTACAACCCGGGTGATGCCTTCAATATGATTCTTGTGGGAAAAGGCGCAAAATTCCACTCAGGAGGTCCTGCTGATTATGAGGTTCGTGCATTCCCAATTGATTTCTCAAGCAAGATTTTTTGCTATGACCGTCTGCCCGTTAAAAATCAGCTGAAAGCTGAAGACGAGAAAACAATATTGAAGGCACATATCAAGCAAGCGGCTCTTATTCAACTCGATGCCAATGCACACCAGTTGACAAAAGATTGGAAGCGTCTTGTTGATAACCTTGCTGAAAGATACCTCCGCAAATGAAGACCTCTGTAAGTAGTTAACCAAATGAACGAGCCTCCAATTACATTGAAAACATTTGGTTAACTACTTATACCAGTGGCAAATCCCATTCACACCAGGAACTAAGTAATGATCCTTAAATAATTCCGACATTTAGAACTCACTCTCCGTTCATCCTGAGCGGAGTCGAAGGGTGCCTGGCACAATCTATCATGCCTCGGAGTTAACGCCCTTCGACAGGCTCAGGACGAACGGAGTTCGGAGGCTCCGAAATGTGTAAATTATTCAAGGACTATTCCTAAACCACCCGGAAATAGCGCCTCAAAAAACGCAGTCCGGACATAACCCAGGGCCAGATAAGCGCGCTGGATAATGAAGGCAGCAAATACCAGACAGAGGGAATCGTATTCCCTGCAGCACTGCGAACCCACAGTAGCAGCAGTTGATAAAAACCTACCATCAGGAACACCATGAAGGCCTGTTGCCAGACAGGAAATAACCTGAGCCGCCGATGCAGGCTGAGCACAATAAAAGCAACCATGATCATCCCCAGGGAGTTCAACCCAAACAGACTTCCCTGAAACACATCCAGCAGCAAACCAGTAATAAAGGCAAACAGCAAACCAAACCGCTCCGGCAATGCCAGAGCCCAGTAGATAACCACCAGCGGTACCCATGCCGGGCGAACCAGTGATAACCATTCAGGCAATGGCATAATACTGAACATTGCCGCCACCAGCAGGGTCATCCACACCACCCAGTGGGCATTAGCCTGCTGAACCATTATCGCCGCACCTCATCTGCTTTCTTCTCCACCTTTGTCTTTGAAACATCCGTCTGGGCAGCGTTGATCGGCTCAATCAGGCCGGAGACTTCCCGAAAAACCAGAAGCACAACCCGGCTTCTGTTCACTTCAGCAAGAGGCTTAACTTCAATAGAGGCAAAGGCATCGCCGGAATTATGGATAACCCGGGTAACCACCCCCACCGGGTACCCCTCGGGATAGATGCCCCCCAGCCCCGAACTGGTCAGCAGATCACCCTCCTGAAAATCTTCAGTAACCGGGATATGCTGCAATTCAAGGCGATCCGTACGACCGGTCCCCGTAGCAATAGCTCGATATTTGGTTCGGTGATTTTGCACAGGAATGCGGGCCGCCACATCGGTCAGCATCAACACCCGACTGCTGACCGGGCTGACTTCAATAACCTGCCCCATCACGCCATGAGCATCGAGAATGGCCTGCCCTTCGTAGACCTTGTCAATGGCTCCCTTGTTAATGATCACCCGGTGCCGGAAAGGATCAGGGTCAACGCCAACCACCTCGGCAACCAATACCTGCTCATCCACCAGTTCAGAAGAGTTCAGCAACTCCCGCAGACGGATATTCTGGGCTGTTAATGAAGCAAGTTTCTGAACCTTCTGTTCAAGAATCAGGTTTCGTGCCTTGAGACGGGCGTTTTCCTGAAGCAAGTCGTTGTGCGACATCACCACCTGTGAAGCGGTTCCCCAGATACGCCCGGGCAGATCAGCAAGAAACAGGACAGGCGTAGCAGCAACAGTCAGCCACTGGCGAACCTGTGACAGGGCGCGATAGCTATGATCAAAATACAAAATCGCCAATGACAGGATGATCAGCAAAACAAAGCGCGTGACCAGTGACTGGCGTTGACTGAAAATCGGTTTAATAACCTGCTCCTTACCAGGCTTCGGATTAATTGCCTTGAAAATGCCATATCAAAAACCTGAAGCACCGTTCTATCGACACCCATACCTGGCTGACAATTTCCAGTGATCAGCTATTTAAGGTGATGAGTTCAACACTTCCCGGAAAAGCCGCGATTACCGAAAAAACACTGATCACCAGAAGATAACTGCTAACTTTGCCTGGGAGCCTGTCCGAGAATAGCGCCCGTCTAGGCGACCCCGTAGCGAGGATGGCAGAAAATTGAGGATAAAAATTCTGTTTTGTGAGGTGAATAGCGGGGCTATTTGCCGAACAAAACGGAATTTTTAGACCAATTTGCTGCCACCGCAGTAGGGCAGTCTATTCTCGGACAGGCTCCTAGTGGCAGACCAAAATAGCAAATCAGCAATACCTCGGGAAGAAATATTGCTGATCATTTTGCAAAACAGGTGCTTGATTAACAGAGCCGTTAATCCGTGGATAACAAGTCCATACGGTGCTTATCCATCATCTCTATTGCCCTGCCGCCGCCACGGGCCACACAGGTCAGCGGATCTTCAGCGACCAGAACCGGCAGGCCGGTTTCTTCACTGATCAGTTTATCCAGATCCCGCAGCAATGCACCACCACCGGTCAGAACCAGGCCACGCTCGGCAATATCCGAAGCCAGTTCCGGCGGTGATTGTTCCAAGGCACTTTTCACTGCCTGAACAATCGCCGTCAGCGACTCCTGAAGCGCTTCCAGAATTTCACCACTGTTCAGGGTAAAGCTCCGGGGAATACCTTCCGCCAGGTTACGCCCGCGCACATCAATTTCCAGCAGTTCATCACTTGGGTAGGCGATGGCAATTTCCTGCTTGATACGCTCAGCAGTAGCATCACCAATCAGGCTGCCGTAGTTGCGGCGGACATACGTCACAATCGCGTCATCAAAACGGTCACCGCCAATGCGCACAGATTCAGAGTATACGACACCGCTAAGGGAGATAATGGCAATCTCCGTAGTACCACCACCGATATCCACAACCATGGAGCCACTGGCTTCTTCAACCGGAAGTCCGGCACCAATAGCGGCCGCCATCGGCTCTTCGATCAAATACACTTCCCGGGCACCCGCGCCCAGTACTGATTCACGGATCGCCCGCTTTTCAACTTTGGTTGATTTGCAGGGCACACAGACCAGCACACGAGGGCTGGGCTGAATAAAACTGTTCTCATGCACTTTGTTAATAAAGTGCTGGAGCATACGCTCGCAGACATCAAAGTCCGCTATCACGCCATCCTTCATTGGACGTATAGCGGTAATGTTGCCGGGGGTTCGCCCCAGCATCCGCTTGGCATCGGCACCAACAGCCACTACGCTTTTCTGAGTACCGAGATTGCGGATAGCAACCACAGAGGGTTCATTTAACACTATGCCCTTTTCGCGGACATAGACCAATGTGTTGGCTGTTCCAAGATCAATCGAGAGATCGCTGGAAAACAGGCCACGTAACCTTTTCAGCATGTTATGGTGTACCTTGATTCAAGGCTTGGGTAATTCCAGAAACTCTAACAATGCTGCCTCCGGAGGGCAAGCAGCAATTGTGCTCTGTGGCAACTGTGCCTGAATCATTTATCTCAGGAAAAGCATTCAAACAGCGGCCTTAATAGTGGGATTTACCGAAAAACCGGGTGACTGTCCGTGTGTTTTGTTAAACTGCAAAGTTCTATTTTTACACCAATCAGCCCCCCCATTTACCATTCCAGCAGAGATGTTTCCGGTAATCATCCCATAGATCACCCGATAAATCCTTGAGAAATAGGTGGGCAGCCCATACATTAGCTTCTTATTTATTTGATTGTTATTCATTTATGGAGAACCATTACCAATGGCCATCGACGCCTCTGGAGTTAAAAAGGTTGCAAAACTTGCACGTCTGTCCATTGACGACGATGCAGTGGAAGTAACCGCTGCCACCATCAGCAGCATACTGGAACTGGTCGATAGCATGCAGGCCGTTGATACACAGGGCGTGGAACCCCTGGCACACCCTCTGGATGCCATCCAGCGCCTGCGCCCTGACCAGGTCACCGAAGAAAACCAGCGAGAGCAATTACAGGGCTGCGCACCTGCCGTTGAAGAAGGCCTCTTTCTGGTTCCCCGTGTTATTGAGTAATACGTCAGAAAATATTGCAGCAGTGATCGTGGTAGAAACGCCGAAAAGGCATTATTTTCATAATAACTGCTCTGAGTCCGGTAGAAGCTGAGCCTCTTCTATACCATACGTCTTCCAACCGAACGAATCCCATGTACGATAAAACCATTGCAGAACAGAGCCGGGCATTAGCCAGTGGCGAAATATCCAGTGTCGAGTTGACACAAACCTACCTTGACCGAATCAGGCAGTTCGATGGTGACATCAACAGCTTTATTACGGTGACTGAAACGTTAGCCCTGGAACAGGCAGCCGCCGCCGACCAGTGCCTTGCGGCGGGCGATGCCCACGCCATGACCGGCATTCCCGTTGCCCATAAAGACCTGTTCTGCACACAAGGCGTAAAAACCTCCTGTGGTTCAAAAATGCTGGACAACTTTATTGCCCCTTATGAGTCCACCGTCACCGGCAAATTCAGGGATGCTGGTGCCGTTATGCTGGGCAAAACCAATATGGATGAGTTTGCCATGGGCTCTTCCAATGAAAACAGCCATTATGGCCCGGTCAAAAACCCATGGGACAAATCCGCCATCCCCGGCGGCTCCTCCGGCGGTTCTGCCACAGCTGTAGCAGCCCAGCTGGCAGC